>JBAZGH010000001.1:0-85364 GCA_041652935.1 Patescibacteria group bacterium
GAATTGTTTCTATCCCTTTGAGCGCTAAACTAACTATGTCCGAAGCACAGTATATTGTCTCCTCGATTAAAAAAATTTTTAAAAATTAATTAATTATCCCATGAAGAATAGCGCGGTAAATTTTTTCAACAAAACTCGCAGCGGCATTAAAGAACATCGCCTAGCCATTGCCCTCTCTTTTTTATTAACAATTTTAATCTTTGCGCCATTGCTAGCTTTCCCAAAGGTTATAAAAAGTGAGTATCAGGGGATTAATATTATTCCTTTCGGAACTGATGCGCATTTTTATCTTTCACGGGCTAAAGAAGTGCTGGACGGCAATGGTTTAGGCAACCCCGTCCTTAAAGACGGAAAAAATGAAAGGGATCCATACTTCGCTTATAATGACTATATATTGTTAGCGCCGATAAAATTATTAGGATTATCGCAAAAAATAAATATTGTAACCTTATATTATACTTATAATTTTATCGGTGTTTTTTTTATAATTTTATTGATTTATTTTTTAATTTGGCAGATGTCAAAAGATAAGCTTTTATCCATTACTGCGGCTTTGGCCGCTATCGGCGGTTATTCTATAGTTTACCATAAAGCTTTATTTTATAGTGATTTTAATACCTACACACGCATCATATATCCTTTCATGAGTTCACTTATTTTCTTTTCGTATTTAAATTTATTGTATAAAAGTTTAAAATCAAAAGAGTTAAAATATAAAATTTTTACCGGCGCAGTCCTCGGCTTATTATTTTATGCTTATTTTTACGCCTGGTCCTTCACACTGGCGTTTAATGCTTCTTTGATTTTAGTTTTTCTTTTAAGAAAAGATTTTTCATCAGCCAAAAAAGTTTTACTAATCAGCTCAATTGGTTTGGCGCTGGGCTCTTACAATTTAACTAAGCTTTTTTTATCGTTCACTGCTGATAATTGGCAGCAATTTTCTCATTTTATGTGGGTAACGCATAGCCGAGCCCCGATTTTTAGTAAAATTGGTTTTATCACTTTAGTTTTATTTGGCATATATTTTTACAAACGGCGTGATGATAAAAATTTACCTTTTATTTTTGCCATAATTTTAGGCGGTTGGATAGCGCTCAATCAACAAATTATTTCCGGTAGAATATTGCAGTATGGCCATTATTATTTTTATTTTATTGTGCCGCTGTCAATCGTGATAAGTTTTTATATGGTATGGCATTTAATAAAACATAAAAATTTAAGAAAATATTTATTTATAGCGATAATTATTGTAGTCTTTGCTAATACTGCTGTGGGCCAGTACAAGTCTTTCTTTGTTGCGCTAAAGGAAAAAAAATATGAGCAAAATTTTCGTCCGATTATTAATTATTTAAATCAAGACCAGTCGCCAACAGTGATTTTAGCTGACCAACCTAATGCTTTTTTATATACTATTTATACGTCCCATGATTTATTTTGGCAAAATATTGCCTCTGTCCATAATATACCACTCCAAAGATTTAAAGACGCGCTGTTTGTATATCTTTATCTAAACCAAGAATCTAGGGATGATTTTAGGGGTTATTTGGAGAGAATTGGAGAAAATAAACAAATAAAAGGATCTTATTATAATTTGTTATATCGTAATTTAGAAAGTTATTGGACTGGTTTTGATTTTTATGATTATATGGATAAAATTAAAACAGGTGATCCAGTAATAGAAGAAAAACGTCCAGCAATTATCAACCAATTAACTAATGAGTATAATGAATTAGTCGTAAAAAATAACGGCATTAATCAATTATTAAAAAAATATGAGATTAAATATATTGTGTGGGATAAAAATAACAATCCCGAATGGGATTTGAGTGGAATAGGGGAGCTAAAAGAGGTTGTTTGCAGTAATAATATTTGTTTATATAGTTTAGCTAATTAATTCTTCATAAAAATCCAACCATCGTTGTTTTAACTCGCTGGATTTTAATTTTTCCAGAGTTTCCTCGCCTCCTACAACTAGTTTTTTTTGCAGTTCCTTGTCGGAAGCGAGTTGGGTTATGGCTTCGGCCAGTTTTTTTGGATTCTTAGGCGGAACCGTTAAACTGTTGTAACCATCAACTACATTCTCATCCAAAGCGGTAACCATTGAAGCAATTAAAGGTTTTTTATTTTCAAAAGCCTCAACCGCAATTAAACCAAAGCCTTCGTAGCGGGAGGGGACGACGACAATTGAACTTGAATTATATATTTTTTTCAGTATCTGCCCGCTCACTTGACCGAAGAAAACGATTCTATTTCCGATACCTAATTTTTCAATTTTTTTTAATAAATAAGCAGGCGGTTCTTTGGCTGAAGAAGTAATAACTACAAAAAATGGCATTATAGCTTTATCTATTAGAGGTATGGATTCAAGGTATACATCCCAGCCTTTACGAAGTTTAAGTTGACCGATAAAAAGACAAAAAGAGCGATCGTTAATTTTATTTAACGCTCTTAGGTTGTTTTTGTCCTGTTTTTGTTCATCTTGTATTTTATTCCAACGGGCGTTATCTAAAATATAAGGCAAATAAGTATAATTTTTTAAACCCAATGATTTTGCTATTGGCAAGTTATGCTTGGAAACAAAAATAATTTTATTAGCATGAGTTAGCGCCCAGTGAAAAAAATAATTTTTTATATTACTGATTAACGAGGCGGTTTTTTTAATAAACGATTTTGTAAAAATTTGTTTTAAATTAAAAACTAAACCATTGGGTTTCAAAGGTTTGCCAAGCGGGTCATCCCGGTCATCAACTAAATAATGGTCGTGCAAGAGCCCGTACTCGGTAAAAAGCAGGGGTTTAAAAGTCAGTTTAGCGAGCATGGCCGCAAGAATACCGATGCGGTTGTTGCGTTGCTGATAAACGTGGGTTATGGCCGGGTGTTCAGTAAAGAAAATTTTTAACAGAAAATTTAAGCCTTGTCTGAAATTTTTATAACGGTATATCTTTACGCCGCAAATTGATTCAATTTCTTCGGCTTCACCCTCATGCTGGACAAGGCCAATAACCCCCCAGCTATTTTCCGCCAGTAATCGAGCGATAATAAATTCAGCAAAATTAGCCATCCGATCGTTAAAACCGTAAGGCGCGACAATTAAAATTGTTTTATTTTTTTTAAACATTTATTTAATGGCTAAAAGATTAATTGATTTTTCAGCTAAACTTCCGTCTTCCTTGATTATTTTATTTTCAGCTAGCGGGGCGGTTTTACCATTATCTGATATTTCAAATAATATAAAGCCATAAGAGCGCAACTGATTTAAAAATTTTTTTGGTTCAATAGCAGCTAATTTTAAAGAATCAGCTGATAATTCAGTAACCAGTTTTAAATGGGATGTATTTTTTAAAAATTCAGTCATGCCAGATAAAGCTTTAGTTTCGCCCCCTTCAATATCAATTTTAATCACATCAATTTTAATGTCGTTTTGATTGATAAAATTATCAATTGTAATAGCTGATATAATTATTTTATCAGCATTATCAGTCGGAATAATGCTATGGCAACCGGTGCTGTTTTTCACTTTAAAAAAAGCGATTTTATTATTTTGATCACTGACTGCTAAATTAAATAATTTTACATTTTTAAGATTAGCAGTGTTTTTTTGTAATAATTGAAAATTATCCGGTTCGGGCTCAAATGAGATTACTTTTCCTTCCGCCCCGGTTAATTTAGAGAATAGGCGAGTATAATATCCGATATGAGCGCCAATATCAATAACAACCATGCCAGGTTTAATAATTTTTTTAAATAAAGCAGTTGTTTCTGGTTCATATCTATCAGTCAGCATCTCCAACTTCCAGCGCCAAGTAAATTTTTTCGGGAAATAAAAATTTTTGCTCCTAGCCCAAAAATTAACTAGACAATTCATAATTTTGCGGATTGGTAACTTAATTTTTTTAAACGCTTTAAGTGGATACATAATTATTTATATTATTGAACAATAGTCGTTTTGCGCATCAGCATTGCCAGCGGCAACTGAGATATCATCTTACTTATTCCAACTAAATTATTACCGTGTCGTTTTATACTCTCTTTTATTATATTTTTTTGTTCAGCCGTATGTTCAATTTTAATCTTACTCAGCTCCTTTTTTACCTCACTAAAAGGTAACGATTTAGAATGGAATTCAGCCACATTAAAATCGAAAGCGAATTCAAAAGATTTATCTATATTTAATAATTCAACTAATAAAGAATGATGAAGTTTTTTTAATTCTCGCAGAAAATCAAAGATATGCGGAATGTTTTTAAGTGTAGTTTTTTCTTGTTGCCTAATTAATTTTGTGGCGTGCTGGTAAGCGGCATTAATTATAAAGTCCATAAATTTAAAATAGGCTAAAGTTTTATATTTGAAAATAAGGTTAGCACCGTACTCGCCTTTTTTATATTTTTCTAATACCCCAGGTTTCTTAATAAATTCTAAAATTTCTTCAGGAGAATCATGAAGTTCGCCTTTAGTTTCTTCAATAAATTTATCGTAAATTATTTTCATATTTGATTGTAGCGCCAACGATTGTAGGTCGCAGATAAAATCAAATACAGAAATATTTAAGGCGGCAAGCACTCGATAAAGATCAGCTAAAATAGCATCATTATAAAACATAGCAACTGTTAAATCTAATTTGCGGCATTCTAAATAGTCAGTAAAGCTAAGCGTGTTATTAGCAACGCAGATGGGCTCAATTTCTGACACTATAATATTTTTTTCATTATTAAGCCAGTCGTATTTTCCAGAACAATAAGCAAGCACACGATATTTAACATTCATTTTATATTTTTCCCGCGCTTCTTTTGCCGCCAACTCTGTGCCCGGCAAAAGCATAAATTGAAACAGTATTGCCACATCAATATTACTATTGATTACATCTTTAATGCTTTGGCGGTGAGCTTGAGTGGTATCACCGGGCAATCCTAGAATGAGATGTGAAGATGTGCCAGCGCTAGAATTTATTTTTTTTGTATCATTAACAAGTTCAATAATGTCATCCATGGGAAGATTTATACGATGAACATTTTTTAAAACAATCGGATCAGTTGATTGAAGGGCGGCTGATACCGCCATCGCTCCTCGTGTTATTTTTACCGCTTCAAAAATTCTTTCTTTATTATATTTACCGGTATTAATTGAGATATACCAAGGCCATGAATATTTATCCTGCAGCGTGGCAATCATTTTGGAAGTTTCTACATCTTCAATATACATGCCGAAATTTGCATCAGTAATATAAAAATGATCTGATTTTTGACATCTTTGAGCGATATATTCCATTTCTTGTTGCAGTATTTTTGGATCGCGGCGGGTAATTTGGCACCAATGCATCAGTCCATCATAACAATAAGCGCATTGAAAAGGGCAGCCCCTTGTCGTTTGAATCATGGGCATTAATTTGCCGAAATATTTATCAAATAAACCCTCTAAATATGGCGATGGCAATTCAGGTAATTCAGTCCGGGGCAATAAGCCGCCTTTCATAAGTTGATTATTATTTAAAAATATTGTATTTTTAGGTTTTGTTTGCTTAATTTTATTAATATCGCTGTTATATTCTAAGGCAAGCTTCACGATATTGCAGAATGATTTTTCGCCTTCCAACGTAATATAGAAATCAACCCAAGGTGATTTTTGAAAAAATTTAAGTCGATCTTCATCATCGGAAGTAAAGTTCGGACCACCCATAACAATGATAGTTTTAGGATATTTAGTTTTAAGGCGTCTAGCAACTTCTAAATTTAAATTATTATTCCAAACATAATTAGCAAAACCAATAATAATAGGCGGCTCACTATTGTTCATTTGTTTTAATAATTCATCTAAAAATTTAAATAAATGAATTGAAACATCGGATGATATTTCTTTTTGGCAATAGGCGGCAATCATGCCTATGCCTAGTGGCATTTTATTCATAGAAAGGGTTTGGTAGGTATGCGCTAAGTCGCAAAGCCAGACATGCTTCATGTTTAAAGGGTTGCTATTTGTCATATAGATTTTAAATTTGATTTTTTAGCAATTAAGTTCACTAAAGGTAAAAGATGGTCGCGCTTGGTTTTTATTTGGCCGGCGCCCTCCACTTGCCATAATTGGGTTAAATCAATGTCAATACTTTCTTTATAAATTGCCGTCAAGAAATTTACCAAAGCGGATTCGTCATGTTTAAAATTATTAAGCTGTTCTTTAACTAAGCGGGGGAGATCTTCTATGGCAGTGCATTTTTTAACCATCGGTAGCTGGCTATAGAAAATATCACTAAAAACGATCACCGGTTTTTTTAATTGGACGGCCTCCCAGCCAGTCGTGCCGCTAATAGTTATTATTAATTTTGCTTGATCTATTAAGGGTAGATTGTTAATTCCCGGCCTGATTAGCTTTACATTGGGAATTTTTTTCAGCTCTTTGTAGAAATAGCGCTTTCGGCAACCCGCCATAGCGGGATGTTCCTTAACGTATAATTTAAAATTTAATGGCAAAGATTGAGCCGCTTGCTTTACTAACCATAACTGGTCTTTATAAAATGGAGCATATAATAAAGTAGTGATTTCAGGATCTAGATGGAGTGGAAATAAAGCAAAATCTTCCTTCATCTTTACATCGTCATAGAGGTTGTTGAGGCCGATTAAAATTCGTATCTTTTTTTTAAGATTGTCCCAAATTTCCCAAAATGGATTAATATTAGAGTAGTCGCTTCGATTGGGATTTAATATATAGCGGACAATCATTTTTATCCTCCAATAGATTGACCATGATAATTTTTTAGGCAACAAAAAACTAAAATGGCGTTTTCGGTTGGTTGGATGAAACTCTGGTTCATCAACAGATCGATTTGGTTTTGGATTATCCTGAAATTTTTTTAAGGACGCCAAGGCAGCAGCTTTATGCTTAGGGAGAGATATTTCATTTGCCTGAAGTTTTTTAAATATGCCATTTACGTAACTAAAGTTTTTATAATTATCACTTAAATTATATTTTATTCCTACGCGAGAGTTATGGATAACAAGCGTTTTAATGTTTTTCTTCTTAGCAATATTATACAATAGTAAGCTACCGATTGCTCCAATAGCAGAAAAAATAACAACATCCGGTTTTTCTTTATCTAAGAATTTAATAATAGCTTTAGCTGTAACCTGAATAATTCTAGCCATTTCTTCATGGGAGTAGGAAGGGGAATCATGGGGATATGCCCTAACTAATTGGTTTGAACGAATAATTCGATCAAGTTCTATGTACGGCCACAAATTAGGCAATCCGTATTCTTTTTCTAATTTTTTAATATATTCCCAATCCACTCGCTCTTTTTTATACTGGCGGTGGATATTTTCATCAAGCAGGAGCCGACTGAATTGTGACGGTTGGTTTTTTATATATTCATAACTTTCCCGTAAAAAAACATAACCACAAAAATCGTTTATTTCATACTTTTGCTTTAAAAGTACTGCCATTTCTTGTCCGATATAGGCAAAGCGTCGTTGAAGTAAAAAACAAATTTTCATATTATTCATTAAGTGTTCAAATTTATATAATTATTGTTAATTTATCATTAATTATGAGGAAGGTCAAGGAAAATAGGGCATTTTAGGGAATTATTGATACTCATTGACACCTTTTGATACTTCTGTTAAAATATTAACATGAATACAGAAATAAAACCAGACAATGTTTATACTACAGCCGAAACTCAAAAACTATTGAAAATAAGCAATAGTACTATTAAACGCATGCTAAAAAAGGGGTTAATAAGAGCTAATAAAGTCGGCGGACAATATCGTATTTTAGGTAAAGAAATTTTGCGTCTACTTTCTCCTGAAGTTGAAAAACAAGCAGTTAGATCTTATTTAAGATTAAAAGATAGGGTTGTGAATAAAATTAATAAATGGTAATAATTAAAAAATTAGTATGTTTAAGAAAAATTCAACTTTCATAATTGCCGAGGTCGGAATTAATCATAATGGCAATTTAAAAATTGCTAAAAAATTAATAACTGCTGCTAAAAAATGCGGCGCAGACGCAGTAAAGTTTCAAAGCTTTAAAACCGAAGAATTAATCATAAAAGAATCAAAAAAAGCTGAGCACGTTAAAGGCAAGCAAAGTTTTTTTGAAATGATAAAAAGCTGGGAGCTTTCTGATAGTGATTATATAAAGTTGGCTGATTTTGCAAAAAAAGAAGGAATTATCTTTTTTGCTTCAATTTTTGGTAAACAATCTTTAAATATAATGGAAAAAATTAAAGCGCCGCTTTATAAAATAGCATCTTGTGATTTAAATAATCATTATTTGTTAAAAAAAGTTGCTAAAACAAAAAAGCCCATTATTATTTCAGTCGGCATGGGTGATATCAATGAAATAAACCAAGCAGTTAAGATTTTAGAAAAAAATAATAATGAATTAGGAATTTTGCATTGTGTTTCACTTTATCCGCCACAAGCGCAAGAATTGAATTTACAGCGTATCGCTTTATTAAAGAAAAAATTCCCCAAGCACATAGTTGGTTATTCTGACCATACTTTAGATATTTTTACTCCAGCATCAACCATTCTCTTGGGAGCGGAAATCATTGAAAAGCATTTTACACTTGATAAGAATATGCCAGGTCCCGATCAGCCCAGTTCAGCCAATCCGGCAGAATTTAAGAAAATGGTTGAAGAAATCAGATTTTTAGAAAAGGCAATCAATCATCAGGAAAAAAAGATTACCCCATCAGCCCGAGAAAAAAAGATGAGTAAGGTTTTTAGGCGCAGTTTGGTTGCTGAAATTAATATTCCCAAAAATACAGTTATTACCGAGGCTATGTTGGGCGTTAAACGGCCGGGAACAGGCATTCCTTCTTCAGTGATGGATAAAGTAATAGGTAAAAAAGCAAAAATTAATTTAATAAAAAATGCGATGATAAAATACTCTAATTTAAAGTGATGAAGAAGATAAATATTTTAGGTAAAATAAATAAAGATAATTATCAGGAATTCAACGATTCTGACTTTTTAGGTTATGAAGTTTATTTAAAATCTCAGGATGATTTTGAGCATTTACCGAAGATGACGCAACGATTAAATATTATATCAGTTCATCAGCCCAGCCGAAATTTTAATCTATGTTCAAATGATGAAGTTGGGAAAGAATCTTTTAATACAGTATTAAAAATGTTGGAATCACTTAACGCTGGCGGTTATCGAAAAATTGTAGTAGTTCATGGCGCTTTTTTCGATGAAGATGCTTCCAGTAAGCCAGATCATTTAAAAATTTTAGCAGAAAGAATAGATGAATTAGCGCAATTGTTTCCCAAGATTAAAATTACCCTAGAAAATGATGTTTGGTTTTTTAATCAAAGTAAAAACAAGCGGGCATTATTAGTTGAAGCAGATGATTTTTTAGAATTAAAAAAATATTTAAAAACCAATCTTTATATTACTTTAGATTTTGAACATATTTGGATATCGTCTGTCTTCAAAAATTTTATTGATAATAGCCCGCAATTTTATTTTGAAATTAAAAATTTAGCAGATTTAGACAAACCAGAAGCAGCGGCTGTTAAAAAAGTATGGCTGGAATATTTGCAGAAAAATAAAAATAAAATGGATGATATGGCTTTAAAATTTTTAAAAGAATATGAAAAATTAAAATCATCAATAATTAATTTTCATCTAAACGGTTCTAATATGCTTAAATATTGGTTTGATTCAAAAACATTTATTCCGCTTATAGGCGAGCATCTATGCATTAAAGATGTTGATGATATTTTAAATCACCAGCTTATTAAAAATAATATTAAAAATTTAACAGAACAAAGTGAAGCTAATTTAGTTTTAGAGATATGGCCTAGAAATACTAAACAATATGTTGTTGAATTAAAAAAATCAGGCCAGATAGCTAAAAAAATATATGCTTAAAAATAAAAAAAATATTATTATTATCGGCGCGGGTGAAAATGGGGAAGTAGCTTTAAATTGTTTGCTGCAGTACAAAAAAGAATGGAAATTCATTGGTTTTTTAGATGATACTTTTAGCAAGAATAAAGAGCAAAAAATAATTGGAAAAGTAAATGATTATAAAAAGTATAAAAATAGTTATTTTTATATTGCAATCGGCGATAATTCGGCTCGCCGAAAGGTATTTGAAAGTTTAAAAAAAGCCAATTGTTTTTTTATTAATTTAATTCATCCCAAAGCTTTTATTGAAAAAAATGTTTGTTTGGGAGAAAGCGTTTTCGTAGGAGCAAACGTTTATGTTAATATTAAGTGCGCTATTGGCGATAATACTATTATAAACAACGGTTGTATTATTGAACATCATAATACCATCGGGCAACATTGCCATTTAGCGCCCGGCGTAATTACCGGCGGAGGCGTGAAAATTAATAATAATGTTTTTATCGGACTAAACAGCGTAATTAGAGACCATGTTGAAATTAAAAATAATGTTTCTATTGGAATGGGATCTGTGATTACAAAAGACATTTCTTCAGGATTATTAGTTCATAATAATTTACGAATAAAAAGTAAAAAATATGGGCAAGGAAATTAAAAAAGCAAAAAATATTTGTTTAATCCCGGCTCGAGGGGGGTCTAAAAGAATTCCTAAAAAAAATATTATTGATTTTTGCGGCAAGCCTTTAATAGCGCGCACAATTGAGGTTGCCATAAAATCAAAATTATTTAAAGAAATATATATTAGTTCTGATTCGGAAGAAATTTTAAAAATAGCTAGTCGTTATAAAGTCAAACAAATAAGACGACCAGTCAAACTCGCCAGCAGTAGTGCATTATTGGAAAATGTCACCCTGCATTTATTAAATAATATTTCGGATAATTTTGATTATTTATGTCTGTTGATGCCCAATTGCCCCCTGCGCCTTTCGGAAGATATAAAAAAATCATATAAAAAATTAATAAAATCAAAAGCGAATTGTTTAATGAGCGTGGTTGATTATCATTGGTTAAATCCTTTCTGGGTCATGCAGGAAAAAAATAATCATCTAAAAATGCTTTTTGGCAATAAATATTTTGTTAATAATTTTCAAAAATTGCCGCAAGATGTTTATTGCCCGACCGGCGTAGTACGCTGGGTCAAAATTAATAATTTTTTAAAAGAAAAAAAATATTATGGAAAAGATTTAATAAAATATGAAGTGCCTTTTGAAAGAGGGGTTGACATTGATACTTATCAGGATTTAGAGCTAGCTAAGAAGTTTTATAAAATATTAAAATAATCCATTTAATTAAGAAGTATGCCAAAAAAAATTAATGACGATAATTGGAAAATATGGGATGAATTTAATGTTTACGGTGATATTCTATATAAAAGAGCGATTGGCAAAATAGAAGAGATGCAGTCAGCTAAAAGTATCTGTAAATTATTGCCGTCGTTTTATAAAAAGGGGATGAGTCTTTTGGATGTAGGGTGTGGAGCCGGGCATTATTTGCGGAGTTTGCAGTTAAGATTAGATAAAAATATAAAATATACGGGTGTTGACGCTACCAAGAATTATATTAAGTTGGCCAAAAAAGCATTTGGTTCAAAAGCGAATTTTTTAACAGGCGACATTTTCAATTTGCCATTTAATGATAAAGCTTTTGATATTGTAATGTGTAATAATGTTATATTGCATTTACCGCCGCCGCCGACAAAAGCAATTTCAGAATTAATTCGAGTAGCTAAAAAATATATAGTTATTCGTACTGTTATTGGTGAAAGAAATTATATAATTAAAGAGGTCAGAAATTTTAATGAAGGGGCAAAGCTTAAAGTTAAAGATGAAGATTTAATCGGCAAAAATGGATATCCGCTTTCTTATAATTTTTTTAATATGTATACCACTGAATATTTAAAAGGTATCATTAATAGAATCGACAAAAATTTAGAGGTTAAGATTGTTTCTGATAATGAGTGGAAATCATTTAATAACAGAAAGATAGCCGGCGCTTTAGCTACTAAAGTTATTGACGGCAGGCAAGTTTCCGGAAATTTAATGCTTGACTGGAGATATATAATTGTAAAGAAAAAAATATAAAATTTATTTATCGTTTATGAAGTTAAAAGAGTATCCCATAGCCAGACCGTTTATTGGCAAGAAAGAGGAGGGGTATGTTTTGGAAGTTTTACGCTCCGGTGTTTTAAGCATGGGAAAAAAGATTGAAGAATTTGAAAAATTATTTGCCAAGCATATTAGAACTAAATATGCCTGCGCGGTATCCAGTGGAACTGCTGGTCTTCATCTAATTATGATTGCAACGGATATTAAATCCGGAGATGAAGTAATTACCACTCCTTTTTCCTTTATAGCTTCAGCCAATTCTATTTTGTACGTTGGCGCTAAGCCGGTGTTTGTTGATATTAATCCTAATACATACAATATAGATGTTAATAAAATAGAAGAAAAAATTACCAAAAAAACTAAAGCTATTTTGGTGGTGCATATTTTTGGGCAAACAGCTGACATGAAGCCAATAAAAGCTATTGCCAAAAAATATAAGCTCAAAATTATTGAAGATGCCTGCGAGTCAATCAGCGCTTCTTATGATGGCCAACAGGCCGGAACCTTCGGCGAGTCAGCGGTATTTGCTTTTTATCCCAACAAGCAATTAACTACCGGAGAAGGCGGTATGATAGTTACAAATAAAAAGAAAATTTACGATTTATGCGTAAGCTTGCGCAACCAAGGGCGGGCAAAAAATATGCAATGGCTTGACCATGAATATTTAGGTTATAATTATCGCATGGATGAAATGAGCGCGGCAGTAGGATTGGCTCAACTGGAAAAAATAAATTGGATGATTGCCGAACGTCGTAAAATCGCAAAATGGTATAATAAATATTTATCTTCTTATACTGATTTAGTACAGTTGCCGATAACCGCTAAGGGAAATAAACATAGCTGGTTCGTATATGTGATCAAATTAGTGCCAAAAAATATTAATCGGAATAAAATTATAAATCAATTGAAACTTAAAAAAATTTATACTAAGCTCTATTTACCAGCAATTCATTTATTTGATTTTTATAGAAAGTTGCATGGTTATAAAAGGGGGGATTTTCCACAAACCGAAAAAGCCGCTGATGTATGCCTAGCCTTGCCTTTTTATATCGGCTTAAAGGAAAAAGATGTAAAATATATCGTTGATCAGTTATTAATCATTATAAAAAAATATGAAAAATAAATTATTAAATGAATTTAAAGGTAAGCGAATTTTAGTGACTGGTGGAACAGGCTCTATCGGATCAACAATTGTTAAAGAGCTTTTAAAGTACCGACCGCGCCAAATTCGTATTTTTAGTCGTGATGAAACCAAGCAATTTGAATTAATGCATCAAATTAGTTCCTCAGTCCCAGTTAATTTTTTAATTGGTGATGTGCGGGATAAAGACCGTTTAAGCATGGCGATGGAAAATATTGATATTGTTTTTCACGCGGCAGCGCTTAAGCACGTAACGGCTTGCGAAAGAAATCCCTTCGAAGCGATGAAAACTAATGTTCAAGGGACGCAGAATATGATTGATTGCGCCTTTGCCAATAAGGTTGATAAAGTGATCGTGATTTCCACTGATAAAGCAACCGACCCGGCTAATGTGATGGGGTGCACCAAACTTTTAGCTGAAAAAATGGTTTTAGCCAGCTTCTTTTATAAAGGGAACAAAAATACTAAAATTTGCTGTGTTCGGTTCGGCAATGTTTTAGGTTCTCGTGGTTCAGTAGTCCCTTTATTTATTAATCAAATAAAACGTAATCAGCCAGTTACCATTACTGACCCCAACATGACCAGATTTTTCATGTCTATTGAACAAGCGGTTCAATTGGTATTTAAATCCGCTGTTATGACAAAAAATTGTGAAATTTTTGTATTAAAAATGCCGGTAATAGCCATTAAAGATCTAGCTAAAGCTGTTATTGAAATTTTTCAAGAAAAAAATAAAATTAAGTTAAATATCCCCATTAAAATTATTGGAAAAAGGGGAGGTGAACGGATTTACGAAAAGCTTTTAACCGCAGAGGAATCGTTGGGAGCGCTAGAGACAGATGAGATGTTTATCGCTCTCCCAAGTTTAATAGATCCAAAACCGGGATATGAATTTTTAAAAGACAATTATTATCCTGGCGCCAAGAAAGCCAAAATAGGGGAATACTTATCAAAAGATATTAAAAAAATGCCAATTAAAAAAATTAAGGAATTATTATTATCTAATAAAGATTTAGATTTTTAAAATATTAAAAATTACTATGTTTAGTATGTTCAAAAAATTATTTAATGCAGCCAAAATTTTTAAGCGCGCTTTCGGCCAACATAAGAAAGTTTTAGTGCTATTATTTTTCTTAAGTTTTTTAAACAGTATTTTAGAAGGAGTCGGAATTAGCGCCTTAATACCTTTCTTTTCTTTTATTGGGCATAATCAGTTTGGCAACACTGATTTAATTTCGCGATCAATAGAGAATTTTTTTATTTATTTACATATCCCATTTACTCTAAAATTTTTATTAATTTTTGTCTTATCCCTCTTTATATTGAAAGCAATTGTATTATTTTTTACTAATTTTATAGCTGCTTTAGTTACTACTAGTTATGAAAAAAATTTACGCAGCAATTTATTTAAGCTGACCCTATATGATTCATGGCCGCATTTAATCAAACAAAAAGTCGGGCATTTGGATCAATTGCTAGTTACTGACATAAACTGCAGCTCTAGTTTAATTTCCAGTATAGTTACCGGAGCGTTGATGTTTACTAAATTAGTCGTCTATGTTTTAGTGGCTATAAATTTATCAATACCAATAACGCTTTTTGCTTTAATTTTAGGTCTGCTCACTTTTTTTATTTTTAAGCCGTTTTTTTATAAAAATCAAATTATGTCGCGTCGGGCATCTAATATGTATAAAGATTTAGCCCATTTTGTGAATGAGAATATAATTGGCATGAAAACCGTTAAATCAATGTTTGTGGAAAAATCAGTTATTGAGCGAGGGAAAAAATATTTTGAAGAACTTAGAAGTGTTAATCTTAAAGTAGCCGTCAGTCGGCATATTACCCACGCCTTAATGCAGCCGATTGGTTTTATTTTTATTATAGCGATATTCTCTTTTTCCTATAAAACTAATATTTTTAATTTTGCTTCTTTCGTTGTTATAGTATATGCTATTAATCAGATTTTTACTCAAATCCAGTCCGGTCAGGCGCATTTACATGGCATGATTTCATCAGCTCCATATCTAATGAATATAATAAACTATCAAGAAATTGCTCGACAAAATATTGAAGAAGACAAAGGGAATAAAAAGTTTGTTTTTAATAATAATTTAGAACTCGCAGATGTTAATTTTAGTTACAATTCCAACCAAGAGACCTTAAGACATATAAATTTATTAATCAAAAAAGGAGATATGATTGGTTTAGTCGGCCATTCGGGTGCTGGCAAAACAACAATGGTTGACTTGCTGTTGAGACTTTTTCAACCTGATAGTGGAAATATTTTGTTAGATGGAAGTAATATTAATGATTTTAGCTTAAGAGAATGGCGAACAAATGTCGGCTATGTGTCTCAAGATATTTTTTTATTAAATGATACGATTGAAAATAATATTAAATTTTATAACAATAGTTTAACTAAAAAAGAAGTAGAAAAATTTGCTAAAATTGCTAATATTTTTGATTTTGTTTCAAGTTTGCCAGATAAATTTTCGGCAGTTATTGGTGAAAGAGGAATATTGTTGTCCGGAGGGCAAAGACAGCGCATTATTTTAGCTAGAATTCTAGCGAAAAATCCTAAAATTTTAATTTTAGATGAAGCAACCAGCGCTTTAGATAATGAATCAGAAATTCAGATTCAGAAAGCGATAGAAAATTTAAAGGGAAAAATTACAGTTTTAGCCATTGCTCATAGATTGACAACAGTTAAAAATTGCGATCGAATTATTGTTTTAAAAGATGGAGAAATAATTGAAAATGGAGAGCCGAAAGAATTACTCAATAACAAAAATTCTGCTTTTTATGAGATGTATAATATAAAAAATAATAGTTGATTTATATGAAGATATTTGTAATTTGGCCATTTAAAGAATCGGAAATATCCATTTTATTTTCAGAACTAGAAAAAAATGGTCATGAAGTTGTGTATTGGGTGGGTCTTAAAGAGGGCGAGAAATATAAACCTACCGGAGCTGTTTTTCATGATCATAATGACGCCTGGGTTGGATTGCCGTCCAAAGAAGTGGATGCTTCTTCTTTTGTGCCGCCGGACGAGGAATTATTAAAAAAGCTTCATAAGACTGAGTCGTATCTTTTAACTATGATGAATAAGCGATATTATTATATGTCAGTAGATGAACGTAAACATTTTTATTATAATATGTTGCAGTACTGGAAAGGTGTAATTGACAAATACAAACCTGATTTAATTATTTTTCCAACCATACCCCATACTGTCTATAATTATTTAATTTATGAATTAGCCATACTGTTTAATATTAAGACAGTCATGTTTGAGGATATCCAGGTAGGAGAAAGAATATTATTATATAATATTTGGGAAGAGGGTTGTTTGGATTTGAAAAAAAAATTAATTATGAATAAAGATAAAATATTTTTATTAACAGATTTAAGTAGTGATTTACAAGAATATTTTAATTTACAGACTAAAGACGGAAGAGGCGATGCCACTCCTCCTTATATGTCGCATTATAAAAAGGTTTATACCGGCGTTAATTTTTTTAGGCATAAATTCAAGATTATTATTAATGCCATTAAAAATGGATCAATTTTAAAAAGAGTTTTAGATTTTATAGTCAAAATTAAAAAAAATCCACAAAAAGAATACAATAAATTACAAATAAAGCCTGACTACAGCAAGAGCTTTGTTTATATTGCTCTTTGTTATCAACCTGAGCGCACTACTAGTCCACAAGGAGGAGTATTTGTGGATCAAATACTAATGATAGAAACACTATCTGCTGCGTTACCAGAGGGTTGGGTATTATATGTAAAAGAACATCCATCGCAAATGTGGCTTAATGGCTTGAACTATTCTAGTTGTCGCTATGAAGGATATTACAAGAGGATTGCGCAGTTAAAAAATACTCATATTATTCCTGTGGAAACTAATTCATTTGAATTAATAAAAAAATCTCAAGCAGTAGCGACAGTTACTGGGACAGTTGGCTGGGAAGCGGCTCTTCGGATGAAGCCAGCAATTATTTTCGGTTATGCGTGGTACCATGATTGTCCGGGAATATTTAGAGTTAATAGCGCCCAGACTTGCCGCCAAGTTTTTTCGGATATAACTAATGGATTTTCTATTAGAAAGCAAGATATTATAAATTACCTTAAGAGCATAGATAATGTTGCGGTCAATAGCCAAATAGATAGAATTTCAGGTTCGATATTACGGCCATCAAAATTATCGAATTCAGAAATGATGACTAATATTACAAAAGCAATTATTAAAAATATAAAAAAAATTATTAATTAAAATTTTATATGTTAGATTTTTTAAAAGATAAAACTATTTTAGTAACCGGAGGAACTGGCTCTTTTGGCAAAAATTTTGTTAAGTATTTATTAAAAAATTCTGAGGTAAAAAAAATTATTATTTTTAGTCGTGATGAATTAAAACAATCACAAATGCAGGCGGAATTAAATAGAGATGATATATTGCGTTTTTTTGTTGGTGATGTGCGTGATTTAGGGCGTTTACAAAGAGCGTTCCGTGGCGTGGATATTATCATCCATGCCGCCGCGCTTAAACAAGTGCCGACTTTAGAATATAATCCATTTGAAGCTGTTAAAACAAATATTCTTGGAAGTCAAAATGTTATTGATGCCGCCATAGATCAAAAAGTGGAAAAAGTAATATTAATATCCACAGATAAGGCGGCCCAGCCAGCTAATTTATATGGATCCACCAAGCATTGCGCGGAAAGGCTATTCGTTAGTGGTAATTCTTATGCCAACAGACAAACTAAATTTTCCTGCGTGCGTTATGGCAACGTAATCGGTAGCCGCGGAAGTATTATTGAAACTTTATTAAAAAAGGCTTCGCAAGAAAAAATATCAATTACCGATGAGCGGATGACTAGATTTTGGATTACGCTTGAGCAGAGTTTTGAATTAGTAATATTTGCCTTAGCTAATATGGGGGGTGGAGAAATTTTTATTCCCAAAATACCAAGTATGAAATTAGTAGATATTTTTGACTCCATTGCGCCGAATGCGAGAAGAGAAATTATTGGTATTCGACCGGGGGAAAAATTACATGAAGTTTTACTGACATTAGAAGAAGCCAGGCATGCGGTCGATTTTGGGGAGGTTTTTATTATTTTACCTGAATATAATTTTTTTAATGTTGGCATGTTTGATAAATACTTTAAAACAGGAAAAGAATTAGATTTAAACTTTATTTATGCCAGTGACAATAATAATAATTGGTTGACTAAGGATGAATTAATAAAAATTATTAATAATCAATCTAAATGATACCCTATGGACGCCAAAATTTAAATAAAGATGATATTGATTTAGTAGTTAAAGCATTAAAATCAGATTGGCTTACACAAGGCCCGAAAATTTTAGAATTTGAGAAAGCGCTAGCTAAATATTGCGGAGCTAAATACGCAGCAACTGTTTCTAGCGGGACAGCCGCACTACACCTAGCTTATTTAACAGCTGATTTTAAAAAGGGAGATGAAGTAATAACTACACCAAATACTTTTGTAGCTACATCAAATATGCTGTTAGCCGTTCATGTTAAGCCGGTATTTTGTGATATTAGAGAAGATACTTATAATATTGATGAAAGTAAAATAGAAAAATTAATTACTAGTAAGACAAAAGCGATTGTTCCAGTTCATTTTGCTGGACATTCTTGCGAGATGAGAAAAATAAAAAAAATTGCTAAAAAATATAATTTAATAATTATCGAGGACGCCTGTCATGCGTTAGGTGGAAAATATAAAAATATAAAAATTGGTAGTTGCAAATTTTCTGATATGGCGGTTTTTAGTTTTCATGCTGTAAAACCCATTACCACGGGAGAGGGCGGAGCAATCTTAACTAATAACAAGAAATATTATGAAAAATTAATTTCTTTGCGCAGCCATGGAATTCATAAAGATAAAAATGGTAAAAATATCATGACAGCGTTAGGATATAATTATCGAATTACCGATTTTCAAGCCGCCCTAGGTATAAATCAACTAAAAAAATTAGATTTTTTTATAAAAAAAAGAAAAGAAGTTGCGGCATGGTACAAAAAAGAATTAAGTGTATTAAAAGAAATTATTTTGCCGCAAGAAAAAAAAGATTGTTATAGCGGTTGGCATATTTATGTCATTAGAGTAAAAAATAAAAAAAATAAAGATGGCTTAATGAAATATTTAAGACAAAATGGCATAGGGGTTAATTTTCATTATCCGGCGGTTTACACCCACCCCTATTACCAAAAAATAGGCTATCAAAATCTGCGTTTAAAATGCGTGGAAGAATATAACAATACCTGCGTCACCTTGCCTTGCCATACTCTATTGTCAAGAAAAGATATAGGGTACATAGGGGAATTAGTTAAAAATTATTTTAAAATTAAATAAATTTATTATGGATTATAATATTAAAAAAGAAATAAATCAATTTATTTATAAATACCAAAAAGAAGATGTTAATGAGAAGTTGGGAAAAATTTTAGGGGATGATTTTAAAAAATATCGGAATGATTTTAATAAAACTCAGAATTACCATGAAACAAAATTTATACCTGATTTTCCCATAACGATTTCATTAGAATTGGTCAATAGATGTAATTTGGATTGCATAATGTGTCTAGAAAATCAACATACTCAGCCAAAATCACAACTAAGTTTAGATGATATAAAAAGGATTTTAGATGAAAGCCAGAAAAATAATATGCCATCTATTGAACTAGGACTAGGGTCGGAGGTGATGATGTATAAAGATATTCAGGAAGTAGTTATGCTTGTTAAAAAAGCTGGTATTTTAGATGTATTTTTTAGCACTAACGGCATATTATTAAATGACGAAATAATTCGAGCAATTATTGATAATAAAATTACCCGAATAAAAATATCATTAGACGCCGCTACTGAAGAAACTTATAAAAAAATAAGGCGTAGAGCCCCCTCATTAAAAATAACTGAAGACAATATTAAAAAAATAATCGCTTGGAAAAAGAAGAAAAATAGTCCGATTCCTGTAATTCGCCTTAGTTTTATAATAATGGATATTAATAAGCATGAAATAAAACAGTTTATAGATAAATGGAAAGACGAAGTTGATTATATAGATTTCCAAAAACTCATTGATTTTTCACATGTTGGTAAAACGGTGTTACTTGATGAAGTTAAACAAGAAGTAATTAAAGATTCTTTTTGCGCCTATCCTTTCTATAGCTTAAATATTTGGGCTAATGGAGATGTAAGCCCGTGTTGCACTTTTTATGGAAAGGACTTGATTATGGGGAATATTCATCAGCAAACCCTGAAAGAAATATGGAATAGTAAAAAAATGAAATTAATTCGTGAACAGCTTTATTCTAAAAAATTCAATCCAATTTGTCAAAAATGTTTATATTTTAGAGATTAAAATTAATAGATGGTAGTTTTTAAACTAAAAATTTAATTGTAAAATAAGCACTATGAATATATTAATAGTTGGTTTTGGCTCAATTGGACAAAGGCATTATAAAAATTTATTAATGCTGGGTTTTAAAGATATCTATATTTACGACACCGATAGCGCAAAAATTAATAATAAAAATTTCAAAGTAATAAAGAAATTTGATAAAAAAAGTTTAGAAATATTTGACATAGCCTTTATCTGTAACCCCAATAATAAGCACATTAATTCAGCGATTAAATGCGCGGAAGCAGGCTGTCATTTATTTATTGAAAAACCTCTTTCGCATACTTTGCAAGATATTGATAAACTACAAAAAATTTGTCAGAGTAAAAAACTAATAACTATGATTGGTTGTAATATGCGTTTTCATCCGTGTTTAAAATTTATCAAAAATTATTTAAATAAAAATAAATTGGGTAAAATATACAGCGTCCATCATGAATTCGGCCATTATTTGCCATATTGGCGAGTTGGGCAGGATTATCGTAAAAATTATGCCGTTAAAAAATCTACCGGTGGCGGAATTATTTTAGACGATATACACGAATTTGATTTATTATTTTGGTTTAACGATTTTAAAAAAATAAAAAATTCAAAATTTATTTATAATAAATTAAGTAATCTAGAAATTAAAACAGAGGATTTCTGTTTAGCTGTTTTTCAATTTACTAATAAAATTATTGGCTCTGTACAATGTGATTATTTACAACAAAATTATACTAGAAATTGTAAAATTATAGGCGTTAAGGGAAATTTAGAGTGGGACTTCAATGAAAATGTTGTTTGGTTAAAAAACAAACAAAATGAGAAAAAATTATTTGCGGTTGATAATTTTAATTTTAATAAAGTTTATTTAGAAGAAATAAAATATTTTTTTAGTTGTATTTCTAAGAAAAAAGAAACTTTTAATGATACAAAAATTGCTTATGGAGTCTTGAAGTATTGTATAAATAGATAAAATATGAAAAAAAATAAACAAAAAAACCTATGCATAATCCAAGCCCGTTATGGATCGACTCGTTTACCGGGCAAAGTTTTAAAGAAGGTTGATGGGCTTACTTTACTTGAATATGAAATAATTAGAGTTAAGCAGGCGAAAAAAATTGATAAAATTGTCATAGCAACCACTAAAAATAAATCCGACAAGAAAATTGAAGAATTATGCCAAAGAATAAAAATAGATTGTTTTTGCGGTTCAGAAAATGACGTATTAGATCGTTACTATCAATGTTCCTTGGAATACCCCGAATATAAAAATGTTATTCGGATTACTGGAGATTGTCCATTAATTGATCCGGTGATAATTGATAAAGTCATTAGTTTTTTTACCAAGAGAAAGCTTGATTATACTAGTAATATTGAGTTAGATACTTTTCCTGACGGTATGGATGTAGAAATTTTTAAAAAAGACATTTTAATTGAAACTGCTAAAAGAGCTAAATTACCCTCAGAACGAGAACATGTTACTTATTATATCCGAAAAAATAAAAAATATAAAAAAGGAAATTTAACCGCGTGTAATAACTGGTCTCATTTTCGCTTAACAGTCGATGAACCAATTGATTTTGAGGTTATAAAATTTTTAATTAAAAATAGTAAAATTACTGATGGATACTTAGATTATATCTCGCTTTTAACTAAGAATCCAAAAGTAATGCTTAGTAATATTAATATTATTAGAAATGAGTGGAAATTAAAAGCTTTAAAAGAAGACGGAGAATTTAAAAAACAATATGCCAAAAAAATTCACTAAAAGTCAACAATTATTTAATAAAACTAGCAAAAGTATACCTCTTGCTTCGCAAACTTTTTCCAAAAGTTATTTGCAATATGTGAGAGGGCAGGCACCTTTATTTATCACACATGGCAGTGGTTCTCACGTTTGGGATGTTGACGGCAACAAATATGTGGATATGATAAACGGCTTATTGCCAGTAATTTTAGGATATCAATATAAAGCAGTTGATGATGCGATAAAAAATCAGCTAAATAAAGGAATAATTTTTTCTCTGCCGTCCCCATTAGAATGTGAATTAGCTAGAATTTTGATTAAGCATATCCCTTGCGCTGAGATGGTCCGTTTTGGCAAAAACGGCTCCGATGTTACTTCTGGCGCAGTAAGGTTGGCACGGGCAATAACAGGTCGCAGTCATATTGCTTGTTGCGGTTATCATGGTTGGCATGATTGGTATATAGGGACTACTGTTAGAAATTTAGGTGTGCCGAAAGAAACACAAAAATTGACCCATAGTTTTAAATATAATGATGTGGATTCTTTAAAAGAAGTTTTTAGAAAAAATAAGAATAGAATTGCAGCTGTAATTATGGAACCGATGAACTATGTTGATTTACGGCCTGGATTTTTACAGCAGGTAAAGAAAATAACGCACGACAAAGGCGCCTTATTGATTTTTGATGAAATTATAACCGGTTTCAGGTATGATTTGGGGGGAGCGCAAAAATTATTCAGAATAACTCCAGATTTAGCAACTTTTGGGAAGGCAATGGCAAATGGCATGCCAATTGCCGCATTGGTCGGCAAAAAAAAATATATGAAACACGCTGAAGATATCTTTTACTCGTTTACTATGGGGGGCGAGGCATTATCTTTGGCAGCGGCAATAGCAACTATTAAAGAACTTGAACAGAAAAAAGTTATAAAGTATATTTGGAAACTTGGGAAATATTTGCAGGATAATACCAATAATTTTTTGAAAGAAAATAAATTAGATGAGATTATAAAGGTGCGGGGAAAACCTTGTTGGCAGGTATTTATTATCAAGCCATCAGGAAAATTTAGCGATCTGGAAATAAAAAGCTACTTGCAGCAGGAAATACTACAGGCAGGATTTTTATGGTATGGACAGCATAATATGAGTTTCAGCCATACAAAAAAAGATATGGACAGATTATTAGGAGTTTATAAAAAAGTATTTAAAAATTTAAAGGGGTTAATTGATAGTGGAAGATTAAGGGGGGAATTGAGAGGGCAACCGATAACTAATATTTTTAAGGTTAGGTAATATGAATTCAACTAAGGTGTTATTTATTTTAGGTGGTGGATTAGTAAAAAAAGATAATAAATGGAGAACTACCAATTTCAAGGAAGGAGATAAATTTGGCGCTTCAGGCGATAGGTTAAGGGTGGTGGCTGGAAGCTGTTTATATAAAAATAATTCAGAATATTTAATAATAACATCAGGCGGCAAGGGGCAATATAAAAACGTTCCAAATTCTCTAACTGTAGCCGAGGTAATGAGACGAGAATTATTAGAGCTAGGCGTATTAGAGGAGACAATAATAAAGGAAGAGGAATCTAGCAATACTTGGGAGCAATTACAACAGTTAAAAAAGATTATTCAAAAAGAAAATTTTATTAAAATAAAAATTCTTTCCAGTAGATATCATTTACCACGTGTGCGGGCGATGATTGAAGTTGATGGCAGATTAAATGAAATATTTAAAAAAGAAGTATTAGAATTAGTTTCTGCTGAAGAAATTTTAATTAAACACAATGAAAATAAGTGGAAGAATTTTATTGAAAAAGCATATTCAAGCGAGGCTATGAAAAAAAGAATTACTTTAGAAAAACAGGGGATTAAACAAATTAAAAACGGTACTTATAGTTTAAAATAATTATGAAATATATTGAAATTAAAACTCCTAAAGGAAAAAGAAAAATTGGTCCAGGCCAGCCAGTATTTATAATCGCTGAAATGTCCGGTAATCACAACCAATCTTTTGCGCGCGCCAAGAAAATAATTGATGCCGCGGTTGACGCTGGAGTTGATGCAATAAAGCTGCAAACTTATACCGCCGATACAATGACGATAGATTGCGATAAAAAATATTTCCAAGTAAAAGTTAATGACGCGTGGAAAGGGCAAAGTTTATATCAATTATATAAAAAAGCTTACACGCCATGGAAGTGGCAACCAAAATTAAAAAAATATGCGGAAAGTAAGGGTTTAGTTTGTTTTTCTACTCCTTTTGATGAAACTGCAGTTGATTTTTTGGAAAAGATGAACGTACAACTTTATAAAATTGCCTCATTTGAAGTAGTTGATATTCCATTACTTAAAAAAATTGGAAAAACTAGAAAGCCAGTAATTATGTCACGTGGCATGGCTTCAATTGAAGAAATTAAGCTGGCGGTTAAGACGCTGAAAGATAATGGCGCGCCACATGTCGCAGTTCTCCATTGTGTAAGTTCA
Source organism: Patescibacteria group bacterium (assembly GCA_041652935.1). Lineage (GTDB taxonomy): Bacteria > Patescibacteriota > Patescibacteriia > Patescibacteriales > XYC2-FULL-47-12 > JBAZGH01. The sequence goes on from JBAZGH010000001.1 coordinate 24,809, forward strand.
TATCCAGCTAAATCGGAACAAATGAACTTAGCTACTATTCCAGATATTACTAAAAAGTTTAAAGTAATATCCGGTTTATCTGATCATACCTTAGGAATCGTTGCATCCTTAATTTCCGTAGCTTTAGGCGCCTGCATCATTGAAAAACATTTTACTTTACGTAGGTCTGACGGAGGTCCAGACGCTAATTTTTCTTTAGAGCCGAATGAATTAAAAGAATTAGTTAAAAATGTGAGAGAATCAGAAAAAGCTATTGGTAAGCCAAATTATGTAATCAAAGGATCAGATGAGCAAAAAATGAGAAATTATCGAAGATCTCTCTTTGTTGTTAAGGAAATTAAGAAAGGAAATTTAATAACTTATGAAAATGTCAAATCAATTCGTCCTAGTTATGGACTGCCACCTAAGTATTTAGACAAAGTTATTAAGAAAAGAGCTAGCAAGGATTTAAGTATTGGCACCCCCTTATCTTTTAATTTAATAAAATAAAATTAAATGTCAGAAAAAAAAGTAAAAAAAATTCATAATTTTTGGAATGAACGCGCCAAAGAGCATAAAACAAGTTATTTAGCTACAGTACCAGATAAATTCTTAAAAGAATTAGAGATTAAAAATATTTTGAAATATATTCCTAAGAAAAAAATTAAAGTCGTTGATATTGGTTGTGGTAATGGATTTTCTACTATTGCTTTTGCCAAAGAAAGACAAGCTGATTTTTTAGGAGTTGATTATTCAGAAAATATGATTGAGCAGGCTCAAAAAATATTACTTCAACGCAAAAAAAAAATCAAAGGAAAGGTACGATTTATATCGGGTAATATTTTAAATTTAAATTTTTTATCGCCAGCTACTCATGATATTGTATCAACCGATCGTTGTTTAATAAATTTAGTCTCTTTATCAGATCAAAAAAAAGCAATTAAGGAAATATCAAGAGTATTAAAAAAGGGCGGTAAGTATATAATGTGCGAAGATACCAAGGAAGGATTAAGGAAACTTAATGAATTACGTATTTTGGCTGGTCTTGAAGCTATTCCTAATCATTGGCATAATTTATACTTAAATGAAAAAGAATTGCTACCATATATAGAAAGATATTTTAAAATTATTAAAATTGATAATTTTTCCAGCTTATATTATATTGCTTCCCGTATTTTCAATGCCGTATCAGCAATAGATATAAAAACCCCCAATTATTTAAGCGTTATTAATAAAACAGCTACTAAACTGCCTTCAATTGGAGATTATTCACCTTTAAAAATATTTTATTTAGAGAAAAAATAATACATGAATTATGTTATTGCCAGTATAAAATCATGGAATGAAGATAATTATAAAATTTTTTTTGATAAGAGTAAAAATTTTTATTTGATAACTAATAAAAAAGATTTAACATTTGCTAAATTAAAAAAAATAAATCCTAAATATATTTTTATTCCACATTGGTCTTGGATAATACCGGAAAGTATCTGGAGTAATTTTAATTGCGTAGTTTTTCATATGACTGATTTGCCATATGGGCGCGGTGGCACTCCCTTGCAAAATTTAATTTTGCGTGGTCATAAAACCACAAAAATATCAGCTATTAAAGTTAACAGAGGGATTGACACGGGAAATATTTATTTGAAAGAAAGTTTAAGCTTAAATGGAAGCGCTGAAGAGATTTATCAACGTGCATCAAAGATTATTTTTAATAAAATGATTCCTAAAATTATAAAAAATAATCCAATTCCAAAGAAACAATGCGGAAAAATTGTAAAATTTAATCGCAGAAAACCAGGACAAAGCGAGATTTCCTCAGGCATGAATTTAAAAAAAGTTTATGATCAAATTAGGATGTTGGATGCGGAAGATTACCCCAGAGCATATTTAAAGACTAAAAAATTGAAATTTAATTTTTCTAAAGCTCAATTAAAAAATAAAAAATTAATTGCTAATGTTGAAATATATGAAGAATAATATTTTAGTAATAGCTGCCCATCCTGATGACGAAATATTAGGCATAGGCGGTACAATTTTAAAGCATATTAAAAACGGTGATCAAGTTAGCATCTTAATCCTAGGGGATGGTGAAAGTTCAAGAATGAGTGCGACTGCGGTTGATATTGCAAAAAGAAAAGAACAAGTTAAAGAAGTAGCTAAAAAATTAAAAATTAAAAATATTTTTATTGATGAATTACCTGATAATAAATTTGATTCAGTAAGTTTGCTAGAAATAATTAAAAAAATAGAAACTATAATAAATAAGATAAAACCAAATATTATTTATACACATCATGCGCATGATTTAAACATTGATCATTGTTTGACTTTTCAAGCAGTGTTAACTGTTTGTCGACCTCAGCCAGATTTTTTTGTGAAAAAAATATTAACCTTTGAAACTTTATCTTCAACCGAATGGCAAATTAAAAATGGACAAAATAATTTTTGTCCAAACGAATATGTTAATATTGAAAAATTTATTAATAAAAAAATTGAAATTTTAGAGATATACAAAGATGAATTGAGAGATTGCCCTCATCCTCGTTCGATTGAAGGTGTAAAAGTTTTAGCCAAATATAGAGGAATGGAAGTCGGTTATAAATACGCTGAAGCTTTTCAAGTAATTAGAAACTTAAATGATTAAACAATAAATTACCCCCCGCTCGCATCCCGCCCCAACAACACAGTCCGAATAGTTTTGAGCATAATAACCAGGTCTAAAAATAAGGACCTGTTTTTTATATAGTATAAATCGTACTGCAGTTTTTTTACCGTGTCCTCTACCGTCGGAGAGTGGTATTCGCCGCAGACCTGGTCCCAACCGGAAATTCCCGGCTTAACCAGGGTGCGCTCGTTGTAAAAAGGAATTTGTTCTTGCAGTTGGCTTGCCAGATTAGGCCGCTCCGGACGGGGCCCGATTAAACTCATTTCACCTTTTAAAATATTTATCACTTGCGGTATTTCATCAATTCTAGTATTGCGTAAGAAGTAACCAAACTTAGTAATGCGGGCATCGTTAGGAACGGTTGGCCGCCCAGTATTTCCCTCCTCGCGCATTGTCCGGAATTTTATTAAGTTAATCGGCCTATTATTTTTTCCGGCCCGTTCTTGCCTATAAAATATTGTACCGCGGCTTTCTATTTTTATAATGGCTGCGATAATTGGCCAAAACGGCAGGGTGATTAGAAAAATAAAAAGGGCGATAATTATATCATAGACCCTTTTTATTTTATCAAACCATGATTTTCCGCCCTCCTGCAGATTTTCTAAAAACCACATTTGGTTAATTGATTCTACTGGAATTTTGCCGGTTATTTTTTCATAGAAGTTCGGCAGGCTGGAAAAATTTATTCCCAAGTGCAGGCAGTCAAATAAATTTGATCGGATTTCATTTGAGGTTTGGGCATCATCAGTCAAAATGACCGAGGAAATTTTATGTTCCAGCAGGTATTTTTTAATATTGGCAATGTCTTTATAATGTTTTACTTCATATAATCCCCGCTCATAGATATCGCCCTTATATAATACGAAAGATATCCTTAGCCCTAAATGCGGATTATCATTAAAATATTTTATCAATTCTTTTGTTTTTTCGTTATATCCGATAATCGCTATTTTATTTTTCGGCAAATAAGACTTCAGCGTTTTATTATAAATCTGCCGCCAGATTAAAAATAAAGCCGCGGTAATGACAATATCAATCAAAAGATTCCTTTTCGGCGCGATGTTTAAATTAGGCATTAAATAGAAGAAAGCGGAGCCGAGCAGGAAGGAAAAAAACAAAGCCAGCGCGGTATGGGTATAAAATTTAGCGTTATTAATCGCGATGGTAAGGTCGTATAAATTGCTGATATAAAAAATCAGCAGCCATAAAATAAAAACGGCTGTAAACGGGCCGATATGGTCGGGCCATTGGCGCGGCATGGTTTCGTTCCCATATCTAACCAGCAGAGTTAAATACAATGAAACATATAGTATGCCGATATCGCCCAGCAGAAGAAGGTATTTTTTAAATTGGAGTGAGTAGTACTTCATGGGTAGGATTATAGTATATTTTTAAGATAAAAGCAAGTTTAGTTTATCTGAGCGCCAAGAGTTTTTGGCGCTGGATTTATTTACATTTTTTATTTTTTATGTTATCATATTCGGAACGCTGCTTTAGTTTTAAAAAGCAGTTTTTAGATAGGTCTTTGTAAAAAAACGAAAAAAACGAATAGGAGACGGTGCTATGACAAAAAAAATGTTAGCAGAGCTGTTTGTCAGAGCTATCGACCCACAATTTGGAGAAGACAACATCTATCGGAATCCAGCCCAAATAACCATTTCCTTGGGACCGGTAATGATCGCGACTGTTGTCCAGGAGCGCGTAGCAGGTGTAGAAGCTGAAGTTGTGTCGGAAAACAATTTCCGGCCATTTCTAAGAAAAGCTCCCTTGGACGGGAGGGGAATGCCCGACCATCTGGCTTTGCAAAAAGAGCGACCGGCAGAATTCATTTTTATCTCGGCGAGCATCAGCAACGCGGTCCCACGGGCGCTGGAACTCATCGGCATTTACCGCAACATGCCCGAGGAGCTAAGACCGAAATGGATTGTGGTCGGCGGCTGGCATGCCGGAGACAGCCCCAAGGAATTTCTGCTTGCCGGGGCCGATATCGTCGTCCATGGCGAAGGCGAGCCCGTCGTTAAGTCAATTATTGACGCGCTAAAAGGCGATTTGCCGCTGGAAAAAGTGCCTGGGATTTCCTATTGGTCGGCGGACGGGCAGATAAAAAGGAATCCGGTTTTTGACAAGCGCTATGAAGGGGAAGAGGGGTTTATTATCGTTCCGCCCGAAGAGATGGACCTTTTGCCTTACCCGAATTTCGGACTGGTGCGCTGGGCAAAAATAGAGATAATACCCATAAGCAGAACAAGGGGTTGCGGCGGGAAGTGCCGTTTCTGCCGAGTTAAGGGAGAAGCGAGAGTTATTTCCCCAAAACGCCTTGCGGAACAGATAGAATCTCTGTGCAGCCAGGGGTATAGGCGATTTTTCCTAGTCGACGATCGCTCGGAAGAGGATATGGAAGGATTCATCGCTTGGTTGCAAGAAATAGTGAAATTGCGAAGGGAGAGGAAAATCCGGTGGATCTACATTACGGTCCAAAGCCGGTTATCCGCCGCCAATGACGAAGAACTGCTGCGGCTGATGCACGAGGCGGGAATACAGACAGTGGCAATCGGGGTTGAATCGGTTATTCCTGAAGAGTTGAGGGCCATGAAGAAGCCTATGAGCCAAGACCTTAATGAAATCGTCAGATTGATCAAGGTTTGGAAAAAACATGGCTTTTTCACGCATGCGATGCTCATCTTCGGCTATCCAATGCCATCCAAATCCAATCCGTTCCGCATGGATATTAAAGAGCGCGTCGCCAGATTCTGGTATTTTATCAAGGAGGCAAATCCGGACACGTTGCAGGTTTTAGCCTTAACGCCGATTCTGGGTACAGAGGACTGGCGAGATCTTGAAAGTCAAAACAGGATCTTCAGGGACTTGGGATGGCAGAATTGGGACGGCCTGCATGTGGTTTTCAGGCCGGATGAGCCCTTAACCGCCCCGCAGGTGCAGAGGGCTATTATTTATCTGCAGGACAGGTTTTATTCTTTTCTGTGGCTTAACATTCACGGAATTGCTTCTGTGGCGTTGAGAGCTTGCTATATCGGATTGCTTGCGTTGGCTATGCCCTTTGTCTGGGCGCTTCTAATGCCTTTTAAGGGATTGGTTCCTAAATTAGCTTTTCGGCCCTGGCACAGGGTATGGCGCAACACTATTCGCCGTCTTGGAGCCCAACTGATAGTTTTACGGGTTAAGGAAAAGCTTATTCCCTTCCTGCAAAAACTTGAAGAGCGTGAAGAACGTTAAATTTCTAATAACCCCGTTTGAGTTAACACCTCAGCGGGTTTTTATTTTAAGTTGAATAACTATAAATAATCTGCTATATTAAATACATGAATAACGACAAAAAATATGAATTTAACTGGCCGTTTTTCGGCAACCAGCACATCATCGATTTTTTACAGACCGGGATAAGCAATAACAGCCTGTCGCACTTTTATATTTTTTCCGGACCGCGGGATTTGGGGAAGTCAACGCTGGCTAATTTTTTTTCCCGTTCAATTTTGTGCGAAAATTTTAATGCCAAAAGAGGAAAACTGCCCTGTGGCGAATGCGTAAATTGCCGGCAGAAAAAGCACAGCGATATTACTGTGGTTGAAAAAGAAGCGGATAAAAAAAATATATCAATCGAGCAAATCAGGGAATTCATAAAAATGATGAATATGGGTTCGTTTGGCAATTCCTATAAAATAGGAATTATCAGGGAAGCTGAAAATTTAAGCATTGAAGCGGCCAACGCGCTTTTAAAAACACTGGAAGAACCAAAAAATAAAGTTTTAATAATAGCCCTTACTTCTTGGCTGGATAAATTGCCGCTGACGGTTAAATCCCGCGGCCAGACGCTTCTTTTTAAGCCCACAAGCCATGCCGGCATTTATGATTATTTAATAAAAGAGCATAAAGCGTCGCGCGACTTTGCCCTGAAACTTTCAAAAATATCAGTCGGCCGGCCGGCTTTGGCTGCCAAGTTGTTTCAGGAGGAAGAATTATTTAAACAGAGAAAACAAACCGCTGAATCGCTGATTAATGTTATAAGGGGGGATTTAAATTTAAAATTTAAAGAAATAGATAGTTTATTGGGCGCGGGAAAAAATACTCAAGAGCAGAGGGAAAACGCCTTATTTATCTTAGAAATTTGGCAGACTATCGCCAGGGATCTTTTAATGATTCAGTCCGGATTGAGCGAATTTTCTATAAATGGATTTTCCTCTTCAGAATTAAATAGATTAAATTTAAACAGCCATGGTCTGATAATGCTGAATGACAATATTAAAAAAGGAAGGGGATATTTAGCCGCTAATGTTAATCCTAAATTAGTTTTGGAAAATATCTGCCTACAAATTACGAATTAGTTTATAAAGTTTAAAAGTTGAAAGTTAAAAAGTTCTTGTAAATAAAATACTTTTTAACTTTTAACTTTCTAACTTTTAATTAATAATTATTATATGTTTAAACAACACAAAAAAGTTATATCACTTATTTTATTATTATTTGTCGCTTTGGGTTTGAGCGGCTGCAGCATTACCTTCGGGACTTCAAGCAATTCTTCAATGATTGACGGAGGGGTTTATAAGAGTTTTAACCGGGGTGTTGTTTGGAAGCAAAATTCCCTGGTCGCCTCAACCGGCAGCAAGGCAGTAAGTTTTAATTCCGCCAACGTGGTCGCGTTAGCGATTGATCCGCAGGATGAGAACGCGATTTACGCCGGCACAGACAACGGTGGAATGCTTTATTCATACGACGGCGGAGCCAGCTGGAGCGTTGCCCGCGACTTAGGAAAAAGGTATGTGAAAGACATAAAAATAAGCCCGGTTGATAAATGCACAATTTATATTGCTTCCGAGAATAAAGTATTTAAGTCCGACGACTGCAGCCGGACATGGGATGATGTGTATTATGATAATAATACCGGCGTAATGATAAGAAGTTTAGCAATAGACCCCAGAAATGAAAATATAATTTATGCCGGAACTTCGCGGGGAGATGTCATCACATCCTCAGATGCCGGAAAATCATGGAGCGCGCTGAAAAGATTCAGCGAAGATAAATTATTCCGCGGCAAGAGCGAGATGAATATTATAAAAATTATTGTCAACCCAAAAAACAGTAATAATTTATGGATAGCCACCGAAGCCAACGGAGTCTTTAAAAGTATGGATAGGGGGGCGACTTGGCAGAGTTTTGAAGAAGAGTTTAAAGAAATTAACACTTCTAATTCAATATTAGTCAGTGATTTTGATCTTTTTGCCGGAGACGGGAAAACTATTATAGTTGCTACTAAAGCTGGATTATTAAGAAGTTTTGACGCCGGCGCGCATTGGCAGGTAGTTGATTTAGTCCCTCCATCAGACAGCACCGCCATTAACGCGGTTAGGATGCATCCAACCGACGCCAGCATTATCTATTACGCTACAAACACCTCGTTTGGCAGCACAGACGACGGCGGGCAGGAATGGACCTCAAAGAAACTGCCAAGCACCCGGGCTGGCGCAGTTTTAATATCTGATCCAAGTGATTCTGACGTAGTTTATTTAGGAGTCAAATCAATAGTTCAGAAATAATTAAATAAATTTATAAATATGAACCAATACATTCAACAATATCAAGGAGAATTAACGCAGGCGATTGAGCATTTTAAAAAAGAAATTGCCAGCATCCGCACCGGGCGGGCAAACCCGGCCATATTGGACGCCGTACAAGTTGAATCTTACGGCGTTAAAGTCCCGTTACAGCAAGTGGGCAATATTTCAGTAGTTGACGCGCATTGCATGACCATAACTCCCTGGGATAAAAATATATTAAAAGAGGTTGAAAAAGGAATTGTAGAGGCAGACCTGGGAATTTCACCGGTTAACGAGGGTGATAAAATAAGAATTACTATTCCCCAGCCGACCGAAGAAGACCGCAAAAGCAGGGTAAAGAAACTAAATGAAAAATTGGAAGTTTCCCGCGTGCAAATAAGGCAAGCCAGAGATAAGATAAAAGACGCCATAGAAAAAGCGGAAGACGATAAAGATATTTCCGAGGATGATAAATTCAGGTTTTTGAAGGAAATGGAAGAAATAGTAAAGAACAACAATGATAAATTGCAAGAAATAAGAGACGGCAAGGAGAAGGAGATAATGACCATCTAAGTTAGAAAGTTGAAAGTCAAAAGTTATAAAGTGCCTGTAAACAAAATACTTTCTAACTTTCAACTTTTAAACTTTTAACTTACACTATGTTCACAACAATTATTATATTTTTAGTTATTTTATCTATTCTAGTTTTTGCCCACGAACTGGGACATTTTTGGACTGCCAAGAAACTGGGCTTAACGCCCAAAGAGTTTGGCTTTGGTTTTCCTCCCAGAATTGGAGGGTTTTATAAAACTAAGCAAGGCAAATGGCGTTGGAAATGGGGGGGCGGTAAAATAGAAAATATAACGGGAACAATTTACTCAATAAATTATCTGCCATTGGGAGGATTTGTTAATGTCGGCGAAGATGATGACATTGGAGGAGACGAAGAGTTAAAAAATGACCCAAAACATTTTAAAAACCAAAAGCCATGGAAGCGAGGTGTGATTTTAACCGCCGGGGTGGTGATGAATTTAATACTGGCGGCCGTATTTTTTTCTATCGGCTATATGATTGGTTTGCCTAAAGTTGTGGATGAGGTTGGTCCGGGAGCGCGGTTTTCGGAAAAAAATATCCAAGTTGTCCAGATTCTTAGCAATACTCCGGCCGAGGAAGCGGGAGTTAAGGTGGGGGATATAATCATATCGATAAATGGGCAGGAATTTGCAAATTACAAAGATTTAAGCGATTTTGCCGCTTCTAAAAATAATGAACAGCTTGATTATAAAATTAAGCGCGGCAAAGAAGAGCTGGATTTAATGATTGTTCCAGAGCCGATTTTTGAAAATGACAATATACCGGGAATTGGAATCGCGATTGCCGAAACCGGCTTAGTTAGTTATCCATGGTATCTGGCGATTTGGGAAGGTATAAAAACAACCATATTTTTAACCTGGTATATCATAGTTGCTTTTGCAGTTCTGATTAAAAGTTTAATAATGGGTCATGGAGCCGGGGTGGAAATAGCCGGACCGGTTGGAATCGCCAATATGACGGGGCAGATGGCGCAGCTGGGCTTTGTTTATATTCTGCAGTTTTCCGCTATTTTATCGATTAACCTGGCGATTATAAATTATTTGCCGTTTCCGGCGCTGGATGGCGGGCGGGTGTTATTTTTAATTATAGAAAAATTCCGCGGCAAGCCGGTTTCGGAAAAAGTAGAAGCCTTTATGCATAATTTGGGCTTTATATTATTAATGCTCGCGGTTGCGGTTGTAACTCTTAGGGATGTGTTAAAATTGTTTAATTAAATAAATGATTAAAAAATTATTCACCTCTAAAATAAATTCAATTACTTCAGCAGCAATAATTGTCGCGGCGGCGTCGGTAGCCAGCCGCTTTTTAGGTATTTTCCGCGATAGGATTTTAGCCGGTGAATTCGGCGCCGGCGATACGCTTGATATCTATTATGCCGCTTTTCGCGTTCCTGATTTAGTTTTTAATTTGCTTGTTTTAGGCGCGCTGTCAGCCGGTTTTATCCCGGTATTTGCCGGCTTATGCGAGAAAAAATCCGTTTTTAAATTTTTATGCCGCGGTAAAGAGAAGTGCGGCCAAGAGGCCTGGTATGTCGCCAACGCGGTAGTGAACTTAATCGGCATTTCTTTGATTATTATTTCAGCAATTTTAGTTATTTTTACTCCCCAACTAATGCGTTTAATTACTCCAGGATTTGACGGGGAAAAGTTAAGCATGACAATAGCAATGACCCGCATTATGTTTTTATCTCCATTCTTTTTGGGTTTAAGTTCGGTTATGGGCGGAATTTTACAGTCATTTAAAAGATTTTTTGTCTATTCAGTCGCGCCGATAATGTATAATATCGGGATTATAATCGGCGCTTTGTATTTTGTTCCGATTTGGGGAATTTACGGCTTGGCCTATGGAGTCGTTTTCGGCGCCCTGCTGCATTTTTTAATTCAGGTTCCGACTGCTTTCCATCTTGGCTACCGTTGGCAGCCGGTGCTTAATTTAAAAAATAAAAATGTCAGGGAAATAATAAAGATGATGGTTCCCCGGACAATGAGTTTGGCGATTTCCCAGATAAATTTAGTTGTAATTACTATTATCGCCTCTACTCTAGCGGCCGGCAGTTTGGCGATTTTTAATTTTGCCAATAATTTACAGTCATTTCCCATAGGCATATTCGGCATTTCTTTCGCGATAGCGGCTTTTCCAACCCTATCGTCTTTAGCGGATAGAAAGGAAGAACTAATCCGCAATTTTTCCAAAGTATTGCGCCAAATTATTTTTTTCATTCTGCCGGCAACAGTTTTCATACTGACTTTGCGCGTGCAAATTATCCGCGTTGTTCTCGGAAGCGGCCAGTTTGACTGGGAAGACACTATTTTAACCATGGATACTTTGACTTTTTTTAGTTTAAGTTTATTCGCGCAAGCAACCATCCCGCTTTTAATCCGCATGTTTTACGCCCAGAAAGACAGCAAGACTCCATTCATTGTCGGCTTAATTTCAGCCATAGCTAATATATTTTTAAGTTTGTGGCTTGCCTCCCGCATGGGCATAGCCGGTTTGGCGCTGGCTTTTTCCATCGCCATGATAATAAATTTTGCCCTGCTTTGGCTTTTATTAAAAGCAAGGTTGGGCGAATTGGATGAAGTAAATATACTCTACTCAACTTTAAAAATTTCTTTAGCCAGTATTTGCGCAGGTCTGGGCGTACAGGCCATGAAATTAATCGTCGGCTCTTCTGCGGTTATTGACATGACCCGTTTTTGGGGTATATTTACCCAAAGTGCTGTTGCTGGAATTTTCGGCTTGTTTATTTTTATTCTGCTTTGCTGGATGCTGCATGTGGAAGAGCTTTATAATTTTGTCCGCAGCATCCGCGCCAGAGCCAAGCGGGAAAAAGTTGAAACCGAGGGGCATGGCGAAGCGCGAGGCATTTAACACTTAATAAATAACAATTAATATTTAATTATGAACAAAATTAATAATTTCCACAAAACAACCATCTTTACTTTTACGCTCGCTTTATTATTTATTTTTTCCGCTATTTTAGTGCAGATAAAAGGGCAAAGCGAGTTGAGTATGAATTGCAGTTATCTTGACCCCATCACCATAGATATTTTTGCTTTTATATTCGCCCTATTTTTAGTTATTGAAGGAATGTATAAAATATATCAGGATAAAGATGCGGCATTGACGAAACAAATGACGAGGAGCATTAGAGTTTCCGTTGGCATGGCTATTTTAACTCTCCATATTCTGCAGTTTTTTTATAAGTAGCAGCGGAATCTGTAAATAAAAAACGTAAATTATTAATATATAATTTATTTTATGAATCACATACGTAACTTCTGTATAATCGCGCACATAGATCACGGCAAGTCCACATTGGCAGACAGGATGCTTGAAATAACGGGAACGGTGGAAAAAAGGAAAATGAAAGAGCAATTGCTGGACAGGATGGACTTGGAAAGAGAGCGGGGGATAACCATTAAACTGCAGCCCGTTAATATGGAGTACGAAGGATACCATTTGAATTTAATCGATACTCCCGGGCACGTGGATTTTTCCTATGAAGTTTCAAGAAGTTTAGCGGCTGTTGAGGGCGCTGTTTTGTTAGTGGACGCAACTCAAGGAATACAGGCGCAGACGCTGGCGAACCTTTATTTAGCGCTTGACCAAAATTTAGAGATAGTACCGGTTGTAAATAAAATTGATTTGCCCGCGGCGGATGTAAAAGGAACAAAAGAAAGCATTGTTAAATTGCTTGGATGCAAACAAGAAGAAATTTTAGAGGCCAGCGGAAAGACCGGCGCAGGAGTGAAGGAAATTTTACAGGCAGTTATTGATTGTGTGCCGCCGCCCAAGACAACCGCGGAAAATAAATTGCGCGCTTTAATTTTTGACTCTGTTTACGACGAATATAAGGGCGTAGTCGCCTATGTCCGGCTGGTTGACGGAGAAGTTAAGAAAGGGGATGAGATAAAAATGGTTACGACTAAATATGAAAGCGACGCCCTTGATGTCGGCGTCTTCAAGCCGGATTATAAATCGACCGGAGAGCTGAGAACAGGAGAAATCGGCTATATTGTGACTGGCCTTAAATCAGTTGAAGAGTGCAAAGTCGGAGATACCATAACATTATCGAACGCTTTAATAGCGTCCCCCTCCTTAAGCGAGGGGACAGGGGTGGTGATGAAAAATAAAAATCACACCCCCCCAACCCCCCCCTCGTCCAAGGGGGGGCGCGTTCGCGCAATGGTTGTCGCACTTCCCGGCTATAAAGAAGTAAAGCCGATGGTTTTTGCGGGGATATTCTGCAAAGAGGGAAATGAGTATGAAGAGCTGCGCGAGGGCATTGGAAAATTAAAATTAACTGATTCAGCCCTGGTTTATGAACCGGAGCATTCACAGGCGCTGGGCTTCGGGTTCCGATGCGGATTTTTAGGCCTGCTTCACCTGGAAATATTCCAAGAGCGCTTGCGCCGGGAGTATGGCTTGGGGCTGGTAGTTACAACGCCTTCAGTTGCTTATCAGCTTAAAAAAACCGGCGGGGAAGAGATGATAGTGCGCTCGGCCCTGGATATGCCTGACCCCGCGCATATCGCTTCCATAAAAGAGCCGTGGGTAACCTTAGATGTAATTTCCCCCAAAGATTATATGGGAGGAATTATGTCTTTAGTGCAGGAAAAGCGGGGAACATATAAAAATACTGAGTACATTGACGATAACCGAGTAATTTTGCATTACGAAATGCCGATGTCGACTATCCTAACTGATTTTTATGACAAAGTAAAAAGCGCAACATCTGGTTACGCTTCTATTAATTATGAATTTTTAGATTACCGGAATTGCGAGGTGCAGCGATTGGACATTTTAGTCGCAGAAGAGCAGGTTGAATCTTTGGCAACTATTGTTTATAAGGACGAGGCGTTTAAGCGCGGCAAAGAAATTGTGAACTCGCTGAAAAATACATTGCCGCGCCAGCAGTTTGTTTTAAAAATACAGGCAGCTATTGGCGGTAAAGTAATCGCGGCTGAAAGAGTGTCCGCCTTGCGGAAAGATGTAACTGCTAAATTATACGGCGGCGATGTTTCCCGCAAGCGCAAACTTTTAGAAAAGCAGAAAAAAGGGAAGAAGAAAATGATGTCTATGGGCAAGGGCAAGGTTGATATTCCGCCGGAGGCGTTCCTTGCGGTGTTAAAGAAATAACACAACACGTATTACATAACGCAAACATATGAAAAGAAAAACAATTAAAAAAGTTATCGGCACCAGCATAATAATCATAATGATTATCGCTATGCTGTTATTTACTTTAATGCCGTTGTTTTATTAAAAAATAAAAAGCCGTTTCCAATTCTGAAAACGGCAGTGTCATCTAGAACTCCAAAGATAATAGACCGTAATAAAACAGAGAGCGGCCAGGAACCATCTCACCACCTTATAGATTAGAAATCCGACTGTATCCCGTATTTCTCGTCTATAAAAATAATCTTCGCCCGCTCCGATAACAATAAATCCAACGACGAATAAGATAAAGCCTAGTATAGTTTTCATTGCGGGGTCCATTTCCGCCTCCTTTTTTGAAATAGATGTAAAGATATTAGCATTATTTTAAAGTTTTGTCAATTTTTATGGATAAAAAGTGGATTATAAAGGAAAAACAGGAATACACTAAAAACAATCCGGGATTGCACCCGGTTATTTTTCGATTACTGGCAAATCGCGGTTTTAGCGTTGATGAAATAGAGAAATTTTTAAAGCTGGATTACAAGGAAAATTTACATGATCCATTCTTATTTAAAAATATGAAAGCAGCGGTAGAATTGATTTTTAAGCACATGAAGAATGGAAGCAGAATTATAATATACGGAGATTATGACGCTGACGGTGTTACAGCCACGGCGGTTATGCAGAAGACATTGGAATTTTTAGGATGCAAGAATTTAGATATTTACATTCCCCACCGCGAAAGCGAGGGATACGGCATAAATAAAAGCGCGGTAGAGGAAATTGCCAAAAGCGGCGCTAGTTTAATTATCACAGTTGATACCGGCATTAGAAGCATCGGCGAGGTTGCGCTAGCTAAAGAAAAGGGAATGGACGTTGTTTTAACCGACCATCATGAATGCGGCGAACAGGTTCCCGATTGCTTGATTATTAATCCAAAAGTTAACGGCGAAAAATATCCATTCAGGGATTTGGCCGGAGTTGGCGTGGCGTTTAAAGTGTCGCAGGCGTTGTTGTACGCACGCGAAAACCATGCGCAACATAACGCAAAACAACGCGAAAAAGAGGGATTTGAAAAGTGGCTATTGGATTTAGTAGCCATAGGCACCATTGCTGATTTAATGCCATTAGTTAATGAGAATAGAGTTTTGGTGAATTATGGATTAGTCGTATTGAATAAGACGCAGAGAATCGGCATTAAAAAATTAATGGAAACCGCGCAAAGCGATACTGATAAAAATGGAAATAAGCGGGAAGTTGACGCTTGGCAAATTGGTTATCAATTAGCCCCTCGCTTAAATGCGGCTGGTCGGCTTGGGCGCGCAAATACGGCCTACGAAT
Source organism: Patescibacteria group bacterium (assembly GCA_041652935.1). Taxonomy (GTDB): domain Bacteria; phylum Patescibacteriota; class Patescibacteriia; order Patescibacteriales; family XYC2-FULL-47-12; genus JBAZGH01. Next base: position 40,103 of record JBAZGH010000001.1, read on the forward strand.
TACTTATTACTGAAGATAAACAAGAAGCAACAGAAATAGCCCATAAATTAGACAATACGAATAAAGAACGCCAAAATATTACACAAGAAATTTTTGAGCAGGCAGAGCAAGAGATTAATAAGAAAAACAAAATTTTATTTGCTGTTTATAATGGAGAGCAAAAGAACGCCTGGTCTTCAGGAGTGATGGGTTTGGTGGCTGGAAAATTAACAGAAAAATATTACCGGCCATCGTTGGCGATTACAAGCAAAATTGGCAATGATGGGTTGGAAATTGTCGGGAGCGCCAGAAGTATTGCTGAATTTAACATTACATCCATGCTGGAGGAATGCGGTGAATTATTATCGCATTACGGCGGGCACAAACAGGCGGCCGGATTCACCATAAAGCCGGGAAAATTAGATGAGTTTTTAGCCAAAGCAAAAAAAATTACTGAACATGAATTAAAAGATGTTGAATTAATCCCCGCCCTAGAAATTGATTTAGAGATAAATTTTAATGACGTGTCTGAAGATTTATATGAAGCATTGCAAAAATTAAGGCCCTTCGGAGTTAAAAATGCCCAACCAAAATTTGTTAGCAAAAATTTAAAAGTGATAAATGCAGTTAAGATGGGGAATGAACAACAACATCTCAAGTTACAAGTTACAAGTTACAAGTCACAAAAATTAAGCGCAGTTGGTTTTAGCGTATTGGAAGAATGGAAAAAAATAAAAATTGGAGACGAAATTGATTTAGTGTATTATATAGATATGAACGAATGGAACGGGAGGAGGGAAGTTCAGTTGAAGATTATAGACCTAAAAAATAATTCAAATATTCAAATGAATTCAAATACCTCAAATACAAATAATTCGAATTAATTTATGCAAGATAAAGTGGTTCATAGAGAATTATCATATAAAATTACAGGTTTATTATTTAAAGTTCATACTGAGTTGGGGCATTATCGCAATGAAAAACAGTACGCTGATTATTTTGAAAAATTATTGCAATTATATAATATTGAATATGTTAGAGAATATAGATTTTTAGATCAACAATATGGAAAGGAACAAGTAAGATGTGTTGCGGATTTCATTATTAATGATAAGGTGCTTTTAGAGTTTAAATCTAGAAATTTTTTAACTAAAGACGATTATTACCAGGTTAGAAGATATTTAATAACTCTGAATTTACAATTAGGTATTTTGATAAATTTTAAACAATATAGGCTATCACCAAAACGTATTTTAAATAGTGATTTTTTGAGAAATAAATTTTAATTTAATTTTTTATTTGAATTATTTGATTTGAATAATTTGAATTTAAGTTCGTAATTCGAATTATGAGTTATGCGAAATTAACAATCTACACCGACGGCGGAGCGCGCAACAATCCGGGCCCGGCAGGCATAGGGTGCGTTTTTTATGATGACAAAAAAAATATAGTTAAGGAAATTTCCGAATACATCGGCGAGGCGACAAATAACCAAGCAGAATACAAAGCTTGTTTGCGGGCGATGGAAGAAGCAAAAAAATTCGGAGCCGAGGAGTTGGATTTTTATTTGGATAGCGAATTAGTAGTTAAACAGCTCAAGCGCGAGTATAAGGTAAAAAATAAAGAGCTGGCGCCGTTGTTTATGAAGATTTATAATTTATCCCAGCAGTTTAAAAAGGTAACATTTAAGCATGTGCGGCGCGAGTTCAATAGGGAAGCGGATAGATTGGTAAATGAGGCGATTGATAATAGATAACCATGAAAATAATTCAACCATTATTTAACGATAATTGTACAATAATTAATTATCGTTAAATTATTGTACAATTATCGTTAAATATTTTATAATAAACCCATGCGCCAGAGGTTTGCTCAACAAGATAATATTTTTAAACGGACAATTTTAAACTCCAAATTTTTTACTTTGGTTGTTATTGTAATTATAGTATTAATTTCCCAGCCGCTGATAAAAAAGATAAACCAACGGCGCGATTTAAACAGGGAGATTAGCGCGTTGGAGCAAGAGGTGGATCGAATTGAAAATAAGAATGACGATTTGCGCGGGTTGATAGATTATTTAGACAGCGACGGCTTTACTGAAAAAGAGGCGCGATTAAATCTTGATTTGCGCAAGCCGGGCGAGAAAGTTGCCATAATAAAAGGAACTGAAAATAATTTTTCAGAACAGGAAGAAGTAAAGACTATTTTTAATGTGCCCGGCCTGGATAAAGAGCAGCCGGAATCGCCAAAAAATAACTTGAAAAAATGGCGGGATTATTTTTTTGCCGTCAGATAGCTTATTTACATATAAATTAAGGAACCAATAAATTTAACCGAATGCCCAAATATATTGACGGGGTAAAAAAAGTTAACGCAAAAAAGGTTAAAGAAGACAATCCACTGCCAATTTTCTCAAATAAAAATAAGAATGTAGAAAAATCAGCCAGCGGAATTTTTTATGTTGCCGCTAAAAGCGCCGAGAAGAAGCAAGACATAAAAAAGCCGGGCAGTTACGCGAAGCCGGAGGAAAAATCAGCTGAAAGCAAAGTAGAAGAAAATAATTTATTTAAAAATATTTTTGGCAAAGCGGAATTCATGGGCGGAAAAAAAATTAATTTAAAAAACAAATTTTTTAAGATTAGCGAAATGGCGGAAAAGAGAATGGCTAGGCAAAGGGATAAAATTGAATTGAAAAATAAAGAATTAGCCGCAAGAAAAGAACAAAAAACAGGGGAGGAAAAAGCGCGGTTGGAAAAGATAGCGGCTGAAAAAAAAGCCAGGGAAGAAAAGCATTTAAAAATGCAAAAAGAAAACAAAAGGCAAAAAAATGAAATTAAAAAAAGGAAGGGAATGGCGAAAAAAGCCAAGGCAAAGCTAAGAGCGGAAAAATTTGCTTTAAAGTTAGAAAGGAAAGAAGAATGGAAGAAGAAGGCGGAAGAAACAAAAAAGAAGAAAAAGAAAGCAATAAAAATAATTATTTTAAAAATAAAACAACAGTCAAGAAAACTGTTAATGTCGCTGGCTGTCGGCGCTATAATTACAATAGCGGTTCTTGCGGGGCTGTCTTATTCGGTTTATCAACATCCCGTTACTAATGATTTGAACCAGGTACTAATAAGGAAGCTGCCGTTCCCGGCGATTTTTGTGAATTACCGCATGGTAAGGTATTCGCAATATTTTGACGATTTGCGCTTATTAGGAGATTATTATTTAACAGAAGCAGAGTCTAGCTTGCCCGAAGGAAAAACTTTAGGGAAAAATAAAGATCAACTAGTGCTGGAAAAAATTATAGAAAAAAGATTATTGGAAAACTTAGCGAATAAATATAATGTAAAAGTTGGAGAGAATGAAGTTAATGAATATTTTAATAAATTATCCGCCGCGGAAGGCGAAGAGAATTTTACAGATAAGATTTATAACCAATATGGCTTAACTAAGAAGCTTTTTAATGAAAAAATAATCTATTATTTTGTTTTGAAAGATAAAATAAAAGAATATTTCATTAAAGATGAAAAAGCGCATCAAGGAGCAAATTTAAGAATTAAGAAAGTAGAGGAATTGTTAAAAAAGAATCCGGATGATTTTGGAAAATTAGCCGAGAAATACAGTGAAGATGTCCACGCTTTAAATGGCGGGGATATTGGATATATAAAATATGGCAGCATGGAAGAGAATTTGAAACAATCTATTACCGGTCTTAATATGGGCGATACAAGTGAAATTATAAAAGAAGAGGACGAGTATTACATATTAAAAGTACGCGACATAAAAGAGGGCCGGGACGGCCAGGATGTTTGGCTGGAAAAAATAACTATTTTTACCAACTATACTTTTGATAAGTATTTAGAGGATTTAAGAAATGAAGCTAAGATTTGGAATTTAATTAAATGAGCTGAAGTGGGGTTAAATTTTATTTTTTGAGCCACCTGTCGGGTTTGAACCGACGACCTACGGTTTACGATACCGCCGCTCTGCCAACTGAGCTAAGGTGGCCTTTCTTGGAGCAGGTAACGGGAACCCGCCCACGTCCCGAATTTTCGGGACTACAGTGGGTAAGTTGAACCCACGATTTCTGAGCGGGATACGAGAATCGAACTCGCGTCTCCTGCTTGGGAAGCAGATGTACTACCATTGTACTAATCCCGCAAATAAACTATTCAACTAAAGTGGCTAAGCAACTAGTTAACTAATTCATATACTATGCCAAAAAATCGATTAAATCAAGTTGCAAAAATAACAATACTGACAATAATAGCCAGTTTTTTTATATTATTCAATAATGCCCGGGCGCAAGCGGATGAAAAAGAAGTTTTGCAAACAAAACAATATTTTATTAATTTAGATAAAGCGACTATAGCTAGGGGCTACACGGTAGCTGCCTATGAAAACCAGATAAAATTATCTTTAATACCGGGAATATTGAATGAATCAACCGGCGTGGATGTTTGGGAATTGCACGAGCCCTTAAATGAGCCATGGCAGTTTAATAGGATAAGCGAAGTTTATCAGTTTGAATTCCGCAATAAAGCCGCCTACGACAACGAGAAACCATTTATTATCCAGCTAAAATATAATAGCGAGGACAATAATTTAAAGCAGGTTTACTATTTTGATAAAAACTATAATTCTTGGCGGCCGCTACCGACGCAAGATTATTTTGGCGAACAAATGGCTCGAGCTTATATCCATTTGCCATTTGCCAGAGTGGCGGTTTTTTCCAATCCGGACGTAATGGCTGTCGGTAATGCCAGTTGGTACGTTTATAAAAATGGGGATTTTGCGGCCTCGCCTGATTTTCCCAAAGGTTCAATTTTAAAAGTAACTAATTTGGAGAATAATAAAACCATTGAGGTGGAAATAAACGATTGGGGTCCTGATAGGGCTATCCATCCCGACCGAGTAATTGATTTAGATAAACTGGCTTTTAAAAAAATAGCTAGTTTAGGAGATGGAATCGTAAGAGTTGGCGTTGAGCCGATTTACATACCGGAAGAAAACGGAAGTGTGCTTGGAATAAAAATAGACAGGATTAATGAAAATTTAGATATTAATTCCAAGGCTTTTATAGTCCAGGATATAAATTCGGGCGAGGTTATAATCGCCGGCAACGCGACTACAACTTTGCCCTTGGCCAGCTTGACTAAAATAGTAACCGCCAGCGTTTTTTTAGACACTAATCCTGATTTTAACAAAGTAATAACATATTCAGTCAAGGATGAAGAAAACAATTGGCCGTATTTGGAAAATAAATATGAATCAATGCGTCTGCAGATAGAGGACGGCGACCAGTTTACCGTTAAAGATGCATTTTTTTCCACACTGGTTAAATCAACTAATAATACGGCTGAAACTTTAGCGCGGATAAGCGGAATTCCGCGTGAAGATTTTATTAAGAAAATGAACGAAAAAGTCCATGAATGGGGCGCAACCAGCACTGTTTTTGTTGAGCCGTCCGGGCTGTCGCCGGAGAATGTGTCAACTGTCTCGGATTATGCTATAATAAGTAAAAATGCGCTTAAGCATCCAAAGCTTCTTGAAGCAACTACTTTAAAGCGGTACGAATTTACAACCCTGAAGGATAAAAAGAAAGTTATACAAAGCAATACTAATGAGTTGCTTTATGACAGTTTTTATGTAACTGGGGGGAAGACAGGATATATAGATGAGGTGGGATATTGTTTGATGACTAAAATAAAAACAGGTAACTCTGAAATAATCGGAGTTTTATTAGGGGCTGATACCCGCGAACAAAGTTTTAATGAAATGAGGGATTTACTTAAGTATGCAAGTCGTAAAAAGTAACACGAAACTGCGAAAATATGCGAATATAACGAAAAAAAATTTTCACGAAAAATTTTTGTGGCATTCGCATTAATCTATAGAAATTTTAATCCGTATAATGAATTCGTGTTAATGGTTCGTTAACCTTTTTAAATAGCGCTAAGATAATTAAACATTATGATAAGTTTTGAAAACGTCAGCAAGCATTACCCACCCAGCACAAAGGCGCTGGATGGCTTTAGCTTGGAAATTAAGCCGGGGGAATTCGTATCCATAGTCGGCCAGTCGGGAACCGGAAAAACCACTATGGTAAAATTATTAATCGGAGAAGAAAGGGCTACCAAAGGAAGAATCGCCATAGGCGATTGGGATATTACCAGAATCAAGCAGCGCGAGGTGCCTTATTTGCGCCGCCAAATAGGAGTTATTTTCCAGGATTTTAAATTGTTGCCGCAAAAAACCCTATTGGAAAATGTTGCGTTTGCCATGCAAGTTTGCGGGCATCCGCCAAGCGAAATAAGCGCTAAGGTGCCGCAAATTTTAAAATTAGTCGGGCTCGAGAGAAAGGGGCACCGCTATCCCCATGAAGTTTCCGGCGGAGAGCAGCAGCGGGTCGTTATCGCCCGTTCGCTGATACACCATCCGAAAATATTATTGGCTGATGAGCCGACTGGAAATTTAGATTCAATTAACGCGGCTGATATTATAAATTTACTGGAAAAAATAAATAAATTCGGCACTACGGTTATTTTAGTCACCCATAACAAAGAAATAGTAAACAGCTTGCGCCGCCGGGTAGTTACAATAGATGGCGGCCGAGTTATAAGTGATCAAAAAGTAGGGAAGTATATCCTTTAAAAAATAATTCAAATCTATAAATTATATGCAAATACTACAATTAAATTATTTGCATCCATTTGTATACATATAAATTCGTGCAACATATTTGAATTAACGGTTTGACCTCCATGTAAATAAGTATAACTTAATTTGAACTATGATTTTAATATCATTATCAAGAATTTTAAAATTTGCCGTCCAGGACTTTATCCGCAATTTTTGGATTTCCATTGTGACGGTTACTATTTTAATTTTGTCCTTGTTTTCAATAAATTTTTTAATTGTAGCCGGAGTTATCAGCGAAGCCGCTATTAAAACTGTTGAACAGAAAATTGATTTAAGTTTGTATTTATCTCCAGCAGCGGCCGAGGAAGACATTAGCGCGCTAAAGAAGGAATTGGAAAATTTAGACGGAGTTGCCGAGGTTGAATACATATCAAAAACGCAGGCGCTGGAAGCTTTCCAGCAGAAGCATAAAGACAATGCCGAAGTGCAGGATGCATTAAGGGAAATAGGGGATAATCCGCTGAACCCAAGTTTTGTTGTGCAGGCAAAACTTTTATCTGATTATGAGGCAATAATTAATTCGCTTGATAAATTAAGCAAGCACACGATAATAGAAAGCAGGAATTTTGACAACCATAAAATTCTGCTAGAGAGCATGAGCAATATTACCGTTAAAACCAGGCAGGCGGGGATGCTTATCAGTTTTATTTTTGTAGTAATTACCATACTAGTCGTTTTTAACGCCATTAGAATCGCCATCTATACCCATAAAAAAGAAATTAGGATAATGAAACTGGTTGGGGCAAGCGATTGGTTTATACGCGCCCCATTTTTGGTTGAGGGCATAATATATGCTTTTATCGGAGTTATTTGCATAATTGCATTGTTTTACCCATTTATCCATCTGTTGCAGCCGTATTTAACTACTTTCTTTAACGCCAACGATTTAAATTTATTGGATTATTTTAATAGTAATTTTATCTTAATTTTTGGCTCTCAATTTTTAGTTGCTGGATTAATTAATATAATCGCCAGCTTATGGGCGATGAGAAATCATTTAAGAGTTTAATAATAAAATATTATTTTATGAAATACGATTTAGTTTCAATTGGAGGCGCGGTAGAAGATATAACTTTTTATCCTGATAACGCTATTTTAGTTGATAATAAGCAGGATATCCTAAGGCAGAAACTGCTTGCTTTTGAATATGGGGCAAAGATAAGGGTTAAAGAGGCGCATTCAACCTTCGGCGGCGGCGCGGCTAATGTTTCAGTTTCAGCCAGAAGTTTAGGGCTTAAGTCCGCCTGCGTTTGCGCGGTCGGAGATGATTATCGGGGAAAATCAATAATAAAAAATTTAAAAGAGAAGAAAGTTGATGTTAAATTTATCCAAAGAATAAAAGGCGATATGAGCGGTTTTTCTTTTTTATTAGTTGGTCCGGGAAATGAACACGTAATTTTTTCCCATCGGGCGGCTAATTCAAAAATGGAAGTTTCTAATAATATTTTAAAAAAAATCAACAGCCGATGGCTTTACATAACATCACTGTCTGGAGAATGGCATCCGATTCTAAATAATATATTCAAGCACCACAACCGGTTTAAAATCGCCTGGAATCCCGGCTACATCCAGCTGACCGAAGGCATCGGTTTAATGAAAAAGTTTTTAAAATATACCGAAGTCATAAATTTAAACGAAGATGAGGCAATTGAATTCGTGGCGTCCTGCCGCAAAGCCATGAAGGGGCGGGACCAAAGCCGGAAATTTTTAAGCAACGTTAAGAATTTATTGGAAGTGATAAAAAGCTATGGGCCGAGTATTGTAATGATAACTAGGGGGAGAAAGGGAGCGGATGCTTATGACGGAAAAAATTTCTATCACATAAATATAAAAAAAGAAGCCAGGCGGGTTGATACTACTGGAGTCGGAGACGCTTTTGGCTCAGCTTTTGTGTCCGGGCTGGAAATTTATGGGGAAGACATAGAAAGAGCGATGGATCTTGGAATAAGAAATTCCGCCTCGGTTATAGCGGAAAAGGGGGCGCAGAATGGATTGTTAAAGTTGTAAATATGAAAATAAAAATAGAAGTATCAGGGAGGCATATTCATTTATCAAGCAATGATTTAAATAAGTTATTTGGCAGTGATTATGAATTACAAAAATTGCGTGATTTATCACAGCCAGGAGAATTTGCCTGTGAAGAAAAAGTTTTATTGCGTAACGGCAATAATGAAATAGCGGTTAGAATTATTGGTCCGGCGCGAGGCATTACTCAAATTGAAATTTCGCAAAAAGACGCTGCAGAATTAAATATAAATCCACCCCGCAGAATGTCGGGGGATTTACGCGGCAGCGCGGGTATAAAAATTATTGGACCAAAAGATGGGGTTGATTTAATAAAGGGCGTAATTTTATCCCAAAGGCATATTCATTTAGATAAGGGATCAGCTAAAAAATTAAATTTAAGTGATAACCAAAAAGTTGATGTGCGAGTTGATAATCAAAAAAGTTATGTATTTAAGGATGTTTTAGTGCGGGTGGGAGAAAAATATAAGCCAGCCCTGCATATTGATACCGATGATGCCGTAGAAGCTGATATAAAAAGAGGAGAAGTAACGGGGGGCACAATATTGCAATAATCAATTTTTTATGTTAAATTATATTACTAATTAAGCTGGTTTATTTACCAGCTTTTTTACTCCTACAAACCTACAAATACAACATGACTGTTTATATAATAATTCCAACATATAATGAAGAGAAAAGCATCAGAGCGGTTATTAAAGACATAAAAAATAGTTTCAATGAAGCCAGGATTATTATCGTTGATGATGCATCTGATGACCAGACGGTTGCCTTTGCACAAAATTTACCTATTGCCATAATTTTACAACACGCTGTAAACAGGGGGCAGGGAGCGGCTTTAAAAACCGGTACCGAATGCGCTATAATAGAGGGAGCGGATATTATTGTACATTTTGACGCTGACGGGCAGTTTTTGGCTGATGAAATTAAAGATATGACAGCGCCCATAGTTAATGGGCAAGCAGATATTGTTTTTGGCTCGCGTTTCCTAGATAAAAAATCAAGCATGCCATGGTTGAAAAAAAATATAATAATGCCCTTAGCGCGCTTAATTAATAAAATATTTTTTAATGTTCAATTATCTGATCCGCAGGCCGGCTTCCGCGCTTTTTCGCGAGAAGCTTATAAAAAAATAGAATGGCAACAGGATAGGATGGCGCACTGTTCGGAAATTATGCGCAATGCTTTCAAAAATAAATTACGAATAAAAGAAGTTCCAATAACTGTGATCTATAAAGATTTCGGCCAAAAATTTTCCGGAGGATTTAGAATTTTAAAAGATATGTTTATTGGGAGGTTTACACGATAACGCCCTCACCCCTAACCCCTCTCCCAAAGGGAGAGGGGGAAAATGTCAATTTAACTTTATTTATAATTTTATTAAATAATATAAAATAAATAAACTCCAAAATTATTTCTGTTATGACGAGAGGGAACTCCCTCTCCTCGTGGGAGAGGGTTGGGGTGAGGGAATATATGTTCACTCAACAAATCATCGGTCTGATAATTATCGCTTATTTTTTAATCAGACTTTACTTACAGAAAAAACAAAAACAAATTAACGCTAATGAATTTTATTTTTGGTTAATTTTTTGGATAATAGCCGGAGCGGCTGTTTTGCTTTTAAAGCAGATTGATTTGTTGGTTCGTAATTTAGGATTTACCGCTTCCGGAATTGACGTATTATTATATTTAGCGGTGGTCACGCTATTTTATTTTGTATTCCGCTTGCGCATTCGAATGGCGAGAATAGAACATAATATTACAAGGGTTGTGAGGGAAATGGCTATTAAAAACAAGAATTATGAATAAGGAATTATGAATCAGGCATTGAAAATAGGAATAATAATTGTTAACTATAAGGATTATGCCCAGCGGTTCTTATATGATTGCATAGAGACCTTACGCAAACAGGAAGGAGAAAATTTAGATTGTCAATTATATATAATTGACAATTCTTCATCTGAAGAAACAAGAGAATATTTAAAAAAACAGGCGCCGGAGGCAAAGATTATTCCGCGCTCGGACGGAAATTATAGCGCGGCTAATGGGGCGGGAATTGAACAAGCGGGGCAGAATGGCTGTGAATATTTTGTTATAGTCAATATGGATGTTGTTTTTAATAAAAATTGGCTAAGTGAATTAGTAAAAGCAGTTAACAGCGATGAACAAGTTGGGATAGCACAATCAAAAGTGATGCTATGGCCGGAAAAAGATAAAATAAATAGCGTTGGCAATGTTATTAATTTTTTAGGATTTGGGTTTACTCAAGGATATAGAGAAAAAAATAAAGAAATTGAAGAAATTGAAGAAATTAAGGGTTATGCATCTGGCTGTTCAATGATAATTAAGCTAGAGGTGATAGAGAAAATAGGTAATTATGACTCAGAGTATTATATGTATCATGATGATGTAGAATTGGGCTGGCGGACTAAATTAGCTGGTTACAAAATTGTTTTAGCGCCAAAATCAGTTGTTTATCATAAATATGAATTTAGTCGCTCAGTTCGTATGCTGTACTATATGGAGCGTAACCGCTATATAGCTATTCTCTCTTTTTATAAATTGCCAACAATTTTATTAGTTTTGCCACCGTTAGTTATTATGGATTTAGGCATGTTGGCCTATTCAATAATTAACGGCTGGTTTGGCACAAAATTAAAAGTTTATTTATATTTTTTACAGCCAAAAAATTGGCAGCATATTTTTCAGGTGCGTCAGCAAGTTAAAAAATTTCGACAAGTTTCTGATCGTGTTATAATTAAAAATATTGCCGGTATAATTGATCATCAGGAAATAATGAATCCAGTGTTGAAATATATAGTTAATCCAGTATTTAATTTATATTGGAAATTTATAAGGGTGTTTATTGTTTGGTAAATCATCATTTGTCATTCTGAGCGAAGCGAAGAATCTGTTTGCGTGAATAAGAAAATATTATAAATCCTTCGTCGTTTCGCTAACACTCCACTTCTCAGGATGACAAAAAGAGACATTATGCTTAAATTTTTAAAACTATTATTAATATTTTCCTGGATGCTGATGATATTTATTAGTTCGCATATTTCTGCTCCGCCGGAAGATTTAACATATCAAAAAAAACTAATTGATTATACTTATGATAAAAGCATGCACTTGATTTTATACGGCATGCTGGCTTGGCTAATTGTTTATTTTTTGCGCGAGTTTAAAATAAAATACCGCTATATTTTCTATATCGCGGTTATTACAGCTTATTTATATGGTATTACCGACGAATGGCATCAAAGTTTTGTGCCGGGCAGGGGAGTGAGCTATTGGGATCTTGTTTTTAATGTTATCGGCGCAATGTTCGGCTTTATTGTTTATCGCCTATGGCACGTAGTTAAATATAAGCGTGGTTGGCATGCTAAGCATTTACATGAATGAAATTTTTTTGAGATTTTGTCAATATGTGGCTAAAAATAGTCAATATGATATACTAAAAATGACTATAATTTTAAATTAATTTTTTATGAATATAGAACAATATTTCAAAATAGCCATTGAAAAAGGAGCGGCTGACCTGCATTTGGTCGGCGGGTCGGTTTCAACATTAAGAATAGGCGAACAATTAATTCCCATTAGCGAGGAACCGTTAGACAATAAAGAACTTCAGGGGGCGGCTTTGGGGTTATTAGATGAAAATCAAAAAAATCATTTTTTAGAAAAAAAAGAGTTGGATTTCGGCAAAGAAATTTTAGGCCAGCGCTTCAGGATAAATTTGCATTTTCAGGAAAGTAAAATTGGTTTAACGGCCAGAGTAATAGCAAAAAAGATTCCGGCCCCGGATAAGCTTGGTTTTACAGACATATTATACGGCCTAACGCATTTGCGCGACGGGCTTATTTTAGTTGTGGGGACTTCCGGTAGCGGAAAAAGCTCGACTTTAGCGGCTATGATAGATATTATAAACACCGAGCGCAAGGCGCACATTATAACAATTGAAGACCCGATTGAATATATGTTCCGGGAAAAGCAGAGCATTATTGAGCAGCGGGAGCTGGGAGTAGACACGAAATCTTTTGCTGACGCTTTAAAATCAGCTTTGCGGCAGGACCCGAATGTTATTATGGTGGGTGAAATGCGGGATCAGGAAACAATCGCCGGCGCTTTAACAGCGGCCGAAACAGGACATTTGGTTATATCCACCCTACACACCTCAAACGCTCCGGAAACAATCCAGCGCATAGTTGACTCTTATCCGGCTGATAAAAGAAACCAAATTTTAAATCAGCTGGCATCTAATTTGCGGGCGGTTATTGCTCAAGAATTACTACCAACCAAAGAAGGCGGGCGAGTGGCGGTTCGTGAAATAATGATAAATAATTCCGCAATTGCCAATTTAATAAAAAATAATGATATGGCGCAGATATTATCCGCTATCCAGACCGGCGGGGGAGACGGCATGACAACCATGAACCAGTCAATTGATAAGTTATTAGCCGCTGGTATTATTGACCAAAAGGTAGCTGAAAACAGAAAAAGGGATTTAGAGACAAAGTCAGTTTACTATTAAAAATATAATGCAAATCCTCAAATTTATTCAAATGCTTCAAATGATTTTTATGCGAATATTATATTTGTGGCTATTTGGGGCATTTGCATTTAATTTGTAGATTTGAATTATATTATGCAAATAGAAAAATGGGAAAACATCAAAGGAATGATAAAAGACCAGTTTGAAGTTGAAGACGAGGGCAAGGAGGAATTGGAGGACGCTCCGAATAGTACCATGGAATTTATTATTTTTAATGGGCCGCTAGGCAAAATAAAGCTGGAATACATCGTTAAACCGGTGGTGCTGGATAAAAAAACAATCGGTTCTCGTCGAATCGGTTCGGAAACCACAGTGGAGTATATTTACAGCGATGATGAATTTTCCAATACTTTCAAAGCTTATAAATGGGATGATGACCGAGATGATTGGGTGGAAATGGAAAGGGAGAGGGCAAGCGCGTTTATGGCGTAATTCATAAAAAATTAAACAGAAATTTAACAATAATTAAACAATAATTTTTTATGAGAGCAGTAGTACAAAGGGTAAAAGAATCCAGAGCTAAAATAGACGAGGAAATTATTGGAGAAATTAATCAAGGGTTGCTAGTCCTGTTAGCAGTCCATAAAGACGACACGGAAAAAGATATAGTGTGGATGGCGAAAAAGATAGCGCAGTTGCGGATATTTGGTGATGAAGATTGTAAAATGAATAAATCCGTAAAAGACACTGGCGGAGAGATTCTTATTGTTTCACAGTTTACATTATACGGCGACTGTGGAAGAGGAAATAGGCCAAGTTTCATTACCAGCGCCCGGCCGGAAAAGGCAAAAGAGTTTTATGAAAAATTTTTGGAACAAATCCGTTCTGCCGGCATCAAAGTTGCCACCGGAAAATTTCAGGAACATATGGAATTGGAATTAATAAATGACGGACCGACCACGATAATTATTGACAGCCATCAGTAGAGACGTGGCACTGCCACGTCTCTGTAGTTAGATAATATAATAAAAAAGACACCAAATTTTTATGTTTAAAGTCGGAGCATTTGCTATTATTTTTGACAAAGATGGGAAGGTGCTATTATGCCACCGTCTCGATTACGATCTATGGAATTTGCCCGGAGGCGGTCTGAATGATAAAGAATCTCCGTGGGAGGCGGTAATTAGGGAAACAAAAGAAGAGACAGGGCTGGATGTTGAAATTGAAAAGTTAGTTGGTATTTATAGCAAGAATAACAAAAATGACATAGTTTTTTCTTTTAAGTGCAAAGTTATCGGGGGAGAAATCGCATTATCGGATGAGGCGGATGAAATTGAATATTTTGATATTAACAGTCTGCCTAAAAATACAGTCCCCAAACAGGTTGTTAGAATAAAAGATGCCTTTGCGGATAAAAAAGAAGTAATTCTAAAAATACAGGGCGGACCGGAGGCCATTGAATTAGTAAAGCAAGGAAAATTATAATTTAATTCATTAAGGAGGATAAAAAGTTGCGGGTTGCAGGTCTTAGAACCTAAGTCTTACAACTTACAACCTATAAACGTATGGACATTTTATCAATCGCTATCGCAGTCATTATTATTGCGATTATCGTTTTGCGCCAGGTTAACCAGTACGAGCGGGGTGTTATGTTTACTTTGGGAAAATTTACCGGCGTTGCCGAGCCGGGCTGGCGCGTTGTTATACCTATTTTTCAGTTTATGAAAAAAGTAGATATGCGCGTTAAGGCGGTTGACGTGCCGGACCAAAAAGCAATCACTCGCGACAATATTTCCGTAACTGTTAACGCGGTAATTTATTATAAAGTAGCTGATGCATCAAAAGCGGTAATCGCTGTGGAAGATTTCCGTTACGCAATTTCACAATTGGCGCAGACTACGATGCGCAATATTGTCGGCGAGATTAGTTTGGATGAGTTATTGGCGGAAAGGGAAAAAACATCAGAACGCATCCGCGATATTGTTGATAAAGTTTCCGACGCCTGGGGCATTAAAGTGGAAAACGTGGAATTGAAAGATGTCAGCTTGCCGGCGGACATGGAGCGCACGATTGCCAAACAGGCCGAGGCTGAACGGGAAAAAAGAGCGGTTATAATTAAAGCCGAAGGCGAGGTGGCGGCGGCGGAAAATATGGCAAAAGCAGCCGGTATTTTATCAGGATCAACGGGCGCCCTGCATTTGCGCACCCTGCAATCAATTAATGACTTAAGCTCCGATCAATCTAACACGGTAATTTTCGCTTTACCGGTAGAAATACTGCGCGCGTTTGAATCATTCACTAAGAAAAATACTTAAATAAAATTTATGCTTAATAAAAAAGGAGGAACAATTTTTTATCTGCTTTTTATAATCGCAGCCATTTTAATTGTTGGTTTGATAATTTTTTATTATAGCCAAAAAGACGATGTCGGTGATAATATGGCGGAAACGCAAGTTGATTTAACCCAGTTAGCTGAAAATTACAAGAACAAGGTCAAAGATATTATGCCGGCGTATAAAGAGGCGATAGAGGGTATTAATCAGGAAAAATTAGAAGAACTGCGCGTCCAGTTGCTCTCATTGAAAATGCCGTCAGAATTCAAAGATTTGCACGTTGAACTTATTTTGCTTTTGGACAAGCTAGAGCAAAATTATTCATCCGAAGAAGCGCAAAAAAAGTTAGAAGAAATAATATCCCAATATAATTGGCTTAAATAAACGCAGCAATATGCTTAACCGCCACACACCATTAATTATCTCGATTATATTATTTTTCGGCTGGGAAATAATTGTTTTTTTTCCAAAAAATTTTTTAATTGCCGCAGCGGTTGTTATAATTTTGCCAACCATTTTATTATTAAGATTAAATAAATTTAATTTTAAGAGCGGTGATTTTTGGCTGCTGGCATCTCCCTGCCTGTTTTTAATATTATCGGCCAGTTTGTTTTTTCTTTTTCTTAACTATCCAGCGGTAAAGCATTCTGTGATTATAATTTTAACCGTAATCAGTTATTATTTCATATCTTATCTTTATTATTTTTTATGCCGGATAACAAAGTACACACCCCTTAGCTTGGAAAGCTCTTCCTCTTATTTTAATATAATCAGTTTTTTATTTCTAAGCACCTCTTTCTATGGCTTTATAAATTTACTGAATTTAAAGATGTGGTACTTGGCGGTAATTTTAACAGCGGCGGTTTTTATCTTAACTTACCAGTTTTTTTGGATTAATAAGGTCGGCGAGCGTAATAATTTATTAATTTCAACATTAGTTTCCATTTTGATGGCTGAATTTTTTTGGTCAATTTCCTTTCTGCCGATTTCCCACTTTATCAGCGGTCTGTCCCTTGCTATAATATACTATGTGTTAATAAATATACTGCTTTTGCATTTTTTAGAAAAATTTGATAAAAAGACTGTAATAAAGTATTTTATCATCGGGCTATCCTGCATTTTTATTATATTATTGTCAGCTCGCTGGCTATAGTTCAAAATCTTTATACGTACTAAATACTACGTCAAACCATTAATTCGAATGCTTTGTACGGATTTATGCGGACACAGATGAATGCGAATGCTGCGAATTCAGTACAAACATTATTTTATTAATATTTGAGGCATTCGCATTCATCTGGGTCGTTTGAGATAAGTACAACGAATTCGAATTAAGGGATTGTAGAACATTTTAGTCCGCACTAATAAACTTCTATATATGTCTAGAAATTACAAAATTACAATTTTAATAATAACAATAATAGTAAGCTTGGCAGGCGGCGTGATAGGCGGAATTATCTTCCGTTCCTATTTAATTAACTCTTCTTTCGGGATACCTCTCTGGGGAGATATTAATTTAAGCGATAATTATCAGCAAGGACAAATTGTTATCAGCCAGCCGAAAAAAGTGATTGTCGAGCAAAATGACAGGATTGCCGAAGTCGCTTCCGGAGCAATAAGGAATAAAGTAAGTTTTTACATAAAAAAACAGCCGGTTTTAAGCAACCAAGGCGGCGTTTTTAATATTAAAGAGTATTATCTTCCTGGAGATAAGGCGGGGGAGGGGTTAGTGCTTACGAATGACGGATGGGCGGTAACAGCGGTAAAAGTCAGCAAGCCCTTAAGTTATATCGCGGTTGACAGTGAAAAAGATATTATCGCCATAGAGCGGAGTTATTTTGACGAAGTAAGCGGATATTATTTCGTTAAATTAAACGCCTCTGATTTATCGGTAGCTCAGTTTACGGAGCCGGAAAGCATGAGGATAGGCCAGTTGGCAGTTGCTTTTTCAGAGGGGGGGATAAAAACAGCTTATATTGAAAAAATAAATTATTATCCTGATTACAACTTGGTAAAATCAAGTGAAAATGATTTTAGTTATCTTAAAATAAGCGAAGAAAATTTAGCGTTGGGCGATATTTGTTTCGGCCTTGACGGCTCCGCGGTCGGCTTATACGCAAAAGAAGAGGCATTAATGCCCATAAATTATTTTAAGAAATTATTGCCCAATTTATTAAATAAGGGTGAAATAACACGTTCTTATTTGGGAATAAATTATATTTTATTAGACGAATTAACGGGAGAAGAAAAATTAAGCGGTGCAATAATTGCCAAAGATTCTATAGGAGTTTCCATAGAAAAGAAAAGCCCGGCAGAAGCTGCCGGATTGCTTGAGGGAGATATAATTTTGGAGATTGAAGGCAGAAAAATCAGCGAAACAAATAATTTAAGCGATATAATACTGGGATATAAAACGGGAGAAGAAATTGAGATAAAAATTGAGCGCAGGGGAGAAGAGCGGCAAATTAAGGTGGTTTTAGGGGGGCAATAGGCGGTATAAGTAATTTTGCATAAACAGCGAGATATTTACTCTCGTTTTTTTATTACTTAAATTATGTTATAATATACACAAGATTATGAAAATAAAAACAATTAAAAATATTAAGAATTTGCGAGGCAAAAGAGTTCTTGTTCGTTGTGATTTTAATGTTGCAATCAAAGACCATAAAATAATTGACGATTTTAAAATTATCCAAACTTTGCCCACTATTAGATATTTAACAAATAAGGGAGCGAAAGTTATTATTATTACTCATTTAGGCAGGCCTACGACAAGCAACAAGCCACAAGCAACAAGTAATCAAAAATATACCATCAAACCGATTATAATTCGGTTGAATAAACTTTTAGGAAAAAAAGTTAAATATTTAGAAAATTTTTTAGATGACGGTGCTAAAGATGCGGTTAATGATTTAAAAAACGGGCAAATATTAATGTTGGAAAATATTAGGTTTTATCAAGGAGAAAAGAAAAATGACAAAAAATTCGGCAAAGAATTAGCCGGCTTGGCTGATATTTATGTAAATGACGCGTTGGCGGTTTCACATCGGGCGCACGCTTCAGTCAGCGCCATCCAAAATTTTTTGCCGTCTTACTCCGGATTATTGCTGGAAAAAGAAATATTGAATTTAAATAAAATTATCCATCCGCAAAAGCCGTTGGCGGTAATTATGGGAGGCGCTAAAATAGAAACCAAGGTGCCGGTCATAAAAAAACTCGCGAAAAAAGCCAGTGTAATTTTTATCGGCGGAATGATAAGCTATGATTTTTTAGCAGCTTTGAAATTAAGTACCGGCAAATACAAAGTTAACGTAAAAAATAAAAAGCTGGCAAGAAAGTTATTGGGCAAAAAAATAATTTTGCCGATAGATTTTGTGGCCAGTAGTTCTAAAAATGGGCGGGGAAAAATACGGGTTGTGGCTGCCGATGAAATTCCTAAAAATAGCTGGCAACTAGACATCGGGCCGGAAACAATCCGTTTTTATTCTCAGCATCTTAAACAGGCAAAAACGATAATCTGGAACGGGCCAATGGGCATGTTTGAAAATGATAAATTTAAAAACGGAACATTATCTATTGCCCGGGTAGTTGCTTCCGTGTCGCAAGGCAGGGCTTTTGGCATTGCCGGCGGAGGAGAAACCGTTGTTGCTTTAAAAAAAACAAAAATGCTTGAGCATGTTGACTGGGTATCAACCGGAGGCGGAGCAATGCTGGCGTATCTGGCTGGAGAGAAGATGCCGGGACTAACTAAGTTAAAAGTTGGAAAGTAAAAAATAGAAAGTGCGATGAACGACGAACAAAATTGAGAAATTGGAAGCTAGAAAATTAATAAAAAATATCTAAATTATAAATTTAATTAAAAAAATATGCAGAAGCAAAATAATCAAATTTTATTAATTTTAGCCGGCATTTTGACTTTAGTAATTGTAATTTGGATTGGGGTTTTGACGCGCAATAGTCTGAAAGAATACCGCTATATAGGGCAGAGCGCCGAGCAGAAGCATTCTATTTATATGAACGGCGAGGGAAAAATTACCGCCGTGCCTGATATCGCTAAAATCCAGCTTGGCCATTCGGTAGAAAAAAAGAAAGTGGCTGACGCGCAGAAAGAAAATACGGAAAAAATGAACGCGGTTATAAAGAAATTAAAAGAAGAGTTTGATATAGAGGCTAAAGATATCCAAACCGCCAATTACAATATTTACCCGCAGTATAATTGGACCGACGGGCGGCAAGTGTTGGGCGGATATGAGGTTTCCCAGAATATAAGCGTAAAAATAAGGGACTTGAATAATATCAGTGATATTTTAGATATGGCCGGGGCAGAAGGATTGAACCAAGTCGGCGGATTAAGTTTTGAGGTTGACGATCCGCAGGAACTAAAACAGCAGGCGCGAGAGCTTGCTATACAGCATGCCAAAGAAAAAGCAGAGAGCCTGGCTAAAGTCGCCGGCGTAAAGCTTGGCAACATAATCAGTTTTTCTGAATATTCAACCGAACCTCAGTACAGCACTAATAACTTTTTAGCCAAAGAAGCGTACGGCCTGGGCGGAGCTGACAGTTCCCCCGATGTGGAGGTTGGCAGTACGGAAGTTATCGTAACGGCAACAGTGGAATATGAGATATATTAGTAAAAAGTTGAAAGTTATAAAATTAAAAGCCTGCCTGTTGGCAGACGGGCTAATATACAAATATAAAATATATAAATAAAGGAGGACATATGCTTAAAATTAGAAATATAACAGCTCGTGAAATTTTAGATTCTCGGGGAAATCCGACCGTGGAGGCGCAAGTGGAGCTTGAAAACGGAATTAAAGCCAAAGCATCAGTACCGTCAGGCGCATCCACTGGCGACCACGAAGCGCATGAATTGCGCGACGGCGATAAAGATCGCTATAGCGGGTTGGGCGTGCTTAAGGCTGTAAAAAATGTAGAAAGTAAAATTGCGCCGGAATTACGGGGAACTGATTGTACCAAGCAGGAAAAAATTGATCAAACAATGATTAAGCTGGACGGCACTAAAAATAAAAAGAAATTGGGCGCGAATGCTATTTTGGCAGTATCACTAGCCTGTGCGCGAGCTGCATCTGTATCTGAAAAGCAGGAATTATATGAATACATTCGTCAATCTTACAACTCACAACTTACAACCTACAATTTACCTGTGCCGAGTTTTAATATATTTAACGGCGGCAAGCATGCTGATACGAATTTGGATTTTCAGGAATTTATGGTTATTCAATGGCAAAAAATTATAAGAAGGGGCAGTTTGCCGAACAGATTAAAATGGGAGCTGAAATATTCCATGAATTGGGAAAAGTTTTGCTTGAATCGGGGTTTGATACTGACGTTGGCAGTGAAGGCGGATACGCGCCCGATATTTATTCTTCCGTGCAGGCGATGGAATTTATTATGGCGGCCGGAGTTAGAACCGGCTACCAAATAGGGAAAGATTTCGGGCTGGGGATTGACGTCGGTTCTTCCGAACTTTATGACTTGCGGACAAAAAAATATATTTTTAAGCTAGATCAGGCCATTTTCGCCAATTCCACCCTAGTTGATTTATACCACGAATGGCTGAAAAAATTTAATGTTATCTCAATTGAGGATGGTCTGGCCCAGGATGACTGGGAAGGATGGGAGGAACTTACCAGAATGCTAAAAAAAGAAGTAATGATAGTGGGTGATGATTTGTTTGTCACAAATATTGAGCGCTTAAAAAAGGGGATAAAGAAAAAAGTTGCCAATACGATTTTAATAAAGCCCAATCAGGTCGGAACTTTGACCGAAACCATAGAATGTGTTAAATTAGCAAAAAAGAATAAATATAAAATATTTGTTTCGCACCGCAGCGGAGAGACAACGGATGATTTTATTGCCGACTTGGCGGTAGCGGTTGGGGCTGATTATGTTAAATTCGGGTCGCTAAGCAGGGGAGAGAGAGTTTGCAAATACAATAGATTAATGGAGATTGAAAATTTAGTTAATTAGTTACACAAATGAAAAATTTTAATAATATCAAAACTAAACCGCTTATTCTTATTATTCTTGATGGTTGGGGCATCGCTCCGCCAAACAAAGGCAACGCGGTAACCTTAGGAAAAACTCCGACTATGGATAAGCTTGCGAAAAATTATCCGTACACTGAATTATTCGCGCACGGGAAAAATGTCGGCCTGCCCAGCTACCAGGACGGAAACAGCGAGGCCGGGCATATGAATATCGGCGCCGGGAGAATCGTCAACCAGGATGTTATTAAAATAAGCAAAAGCATTAAAGATAAAACTTTTTTTAAGAATGCTGCTTTCTTGCAAGCGATAAAACATGCTAAAGATAATCGATCCCACCTTCATTTAATGGGTCTGCTTTCAAACGGAATGAGCGCGCACAGCGATCCATTCCACATTGAAGCTCTTTTAAAATTGGCGCGCGAGCATGGGATAAAAAATACTTATTTGCATCTATTTACCGACGGTCGGGACTCTCCCCAGCATGCCGCCCTAAAATTAGTGCAGGATTTAGAAAGAAAGCTTTTGCCCAATGAGTATATCGCTACCGTAATGGGCCGTTATTATGGCATGGACCGTAAGAAAAATTGGAAAGTTACCCAGCAGGCTTATGATGTGTTAACTTGCAAAAAATGCCGTTGGCACAGCTCAAAAGATACTGCCAGTGCGATTACGCAAAGCTATAACCGCAATAATACGGATGAATTTTTAGAACCGTATGTTATTTTGCGGAAAAATAAAATATTGCCTCGCATAGAAAATAATGACAGTATTATTTTTTTTAATTTGCGTTCTGACCGCGCCCGCCAAATAGCAAAGGCTTTTACTCAAGATGATTTTGAGATTAAAAATAAGGGTTCATTTAAACGGAAGGAAAAGTTAAAACATTTATGTTTTGTAGCGATGACGGATTTCGGGCCTGACCTAGAATCTATTTTAACGGCTTTTCCCAGTACTGACATGGAAAATACTCTGCCGATGCAATTAAAAGATTGCAGGCAAATTTATATGGCGGAGACGGAAAAATACGCCCATGTAACTTATTTTTTTAACGGCGGTTATGCCGATCCGGTGGCGGGAGAGCAAAGGATCCACGTGCCGTCTCCAGACGTAAAATCATATGACCAAAAACCGGAAATGAGTTCGCGGGAGCTGACTGATAATATTTTAAAATTTATAAAAAATAAAAATTTTGATTTTCTTACAGTAAATTATGCCTGTCCCGATATGATAGGCCACACAGGAAATTTAGGGGCCGGAATCTTGGCAGTTGAAGCCGTTGATAATTATCTTAGTAAAATTATAGCTGAAGCTGAAAAAAATAGAATTAGAATCATAATTACCGCCGACCACGGGAATATTGAAGAAATGATCAAGCTTGATACCGGCGAGGTTAACACTGAACACACAACCAATAAAGTGCCGTTTATTTTCTTTGACAATGAGTTCAAAAAAGCAGAATTAAGCCAAAAGGGAATTTTAGGCGATATTGCTCCATTTATATTAATGCTGTTGCAAAAGGAAAAACCGAAGACAATGAATAGGGGGATAATGATAAACAAAAAGAAATGGAAGCTTTAATGACAAATAATAAATTAACGGTTTTATGCATCATTGACGGCTGGGGTGTTGCCGCGCCTTACAACGGCAATGCAGTTACTGAAGCTGATTTGCCCAATATAAATAAGATAATTTCCCAATATCCGGTTACAACCCTAGAAGCCGGCGGGGAAGCGGTGGGGCTGGAAGAAGGATTGGCCGGCAATAGCCGCCAGGGCCATTTTGTTATTGGAACCGGGCAAAGAGCCGACTCTGATTTACTTAGGATAAACAACGCAATCAGGGATAAAACTTTTTTTAAAAATAAAATTTTGAAAGAAGCGGTTAGACACGCCGAGAAAAACAATTCAAGCATACACATATTAGGATTAGTTTCCGAAGATAAAATTCACTCATCCTTTAGCCACTTGTTGTCCTTGATGGATTTTTTTAAAAAACGTAAAGAGCAGAAAATTTATTTAGACCTTATTATTTCAGAAGAAGAGTCATCTCTGAATTTATTAAGGGAAATCCAGCAAAAGGCGGATAAATATGAGAATATCGAGATAGCAACGATTTCCGGAAGTTTTTACGCAATGGATGGATATGGCAATTGGGACCGTACTATTAAATTTTATCAGGCGCTGGCGGAGGGGGAGTGTAAAAATAAATTTGACAGCATTTCAAAGGCCGTTGAATTTTATAATAATAATAAAAAAATTGCCGCCAGCGGGATTATTCCGACAGTTTTAATAAAAAATAGCCGTCCAGTCGCCACAGTTAAAGAAAAAGACGTTTTAATATTCTTCAATTTTAACCCCAGAGGAATGGGGCAGATAGTTCAAGCATTTTCTCTGCCCAGCCTAGCTAAGTTCCCGGAGCGCAAAAAATATTTTCCTGATTTATTTATCGCCTGCATGACAGAGTATGAAAAGTATCTGCCGGTTAAAGTTATTTTTGATCATCCGGAAATTAACGCCACTTTAAATAAAATTTTAGCGGAAAACAGCAAAAAACAGCTATTTATAACCGAAACCGAAAAATATCCTTATTTAAATTATTTTTTTAATGGATTCCAGTATTTTTTTAATGGGGGCGATAATCGGATATTGATTTCGGCCGAGCCGACAAAGGATGTTTATGGCAGCCAGGAAATATCAGCCGAAAAGATTACCGCCGTAGCGATAAAAGAAATAAAAAAAGGCGCCTATGATTTTATCGCCCTTAATTATGGAAGCGCCGATATTTTAGCAGATTCCGGCAAACTGGAAGCCGTTATTGCCGGATTGAAAGCAATAGATAAAAATATAGGAAATCTGCGAAAAGTGGTTTTGTCTGTCGGCGGAACGCTTATCATAACATCAAGCCATGGAAATTGCGAAGAGATGGTAAGCCGCCACAGTGAAGAGATGAATGAAAAAAATACAAACAACCCAGTTCCTTTTATACTTGCAAACAATAACTTGGAGGGGATTAGCTTGAATAAAGCGGACGCCGCCGGCATTGATTTAAGCGATTTAAAACCAACAGGAAGCTTACTTGATATTGCTCCGACTATTTTAAAAATTATGGGGATTAAAAAGCCGGATGAAATGGAGGGAAAAAGTTTACTTTAGAAAAAATAATATCCAATTGCGCTGACAGCGATTCCTATAAGGCACCCCGTTAAAACCTGCAATGGAGTATGCCCTATTTTTTCCAATAATTTGGGATAATGCTCTTCCAATACTTTATCATCCTTTAAATCTTTTACCAAGATATTTAAAATTTTTCCATGCTGGCCGAGATAACGCCTCAAACCGATCGCGTCTCGAATGACCACAACGGCAAAAATAAAAGATAAGGCGAAAACAGGAGAGCCCCACCCTTCAATTAGGACGATGATTAAAGCCAGAGATGACACTGCCGCGGAGTGCGAAGAGGGCATCCCCGAATAGGCTAATAAATTTTTAAAATTAAATTTTAGCTTGTTGCTTGAAACAAAAAATTTGATAATTTGGGCGACAGCGCCGGCAATAATCGGCAATAAGATAATTTTTATCATATTATTAAATTAAAATTACTATATGTTAGAGCATTATTTTTCCGTTGTTATTTTATCAATCATTCAGGGAATTACTGAGTTTGTGCCGATATCCTCATCCGGCCATTTAATTATTTTACACAACATTTTGCCTGAACTAAAAATAAATGAATTGGCTTTTGATGTTTTTTTACATGCCGGTACGTTATTAGCCGTTATAGTATTTTTTTGGCCCGATTTGGTCAAAATTTTTATTAATTGGTTAAAAAATTCTTTAAAAATGAATTTTAGAGCATCAGAGGCAAAGCTAGGATGGCTTTTGATTATTGCCACCATTCCAGCCGGTTTATTCGGCTATTTTTTTGAAGATTTAATTGAAAATTTTTTAAGATCTAATTTAGTTGTAGCCGCAATGCTAATTATAGTGGGCCTGCTGTTTTTATTGGCAGAGCATTATTTTAAGCGGCAGCAAATGATAACACAATTAAATTGGAAAAACGCTTTATTCATTGGAATTGCCCAGGCAATCGCTTTAATTCCGGGAACCTCGCGTTCAGGCATTACTATTATAGCAGGCATGGCCTCTAAATTAAAGAGGGAAGAGGCAGTGAGATTTTCATTCCTAATATCAGTGCCTGTTATACTGGGGGCGACAATAAAAAAAATCCCGGCTATTTCAGCCGCGATTTTTGACGGAAATTTATTAAATTTTTCAATGAGCGCTGTTATTAGTTTTGTCACTGCATATTTTATTATTAAATATTTATTAATTTATGTAAAAAATCATTCACTGAATATTTTTGCTTATTATCGTTTTTTTCTGGCGGCTGTAATTATTCTTTTATACTTTATTTAATAATTTAAGCTTTTTGCCGAAGTTGTTTATATAGTTAATATAGAAATAAAACAGGACTGCAGTGCACATCGCTAATATATATATTGACATCAATTTAATTATAATTAAAAAATAGCTCACAACCGATTTCATATCCGGCGTTTTAAATAAAGCGCCGGATTTATTTTCGTAATTTTCAATATCCAGCATTTTAGCATTATAAGCCATAGGATTATTTTTTGAATTTATATTATTTAAATAATACTCCGATAAATCAGAAGCTATAAAATAGGGGGAGCTGTTTTGTGATTTTAAAAAAGATTGATCAGTATTAGTATTGAGAACTAATTGTTCCGAGGATATTTTCGGCGCGCCAAAAAGTTCTACCGCTATTATGGTTTCCTCGCCAAACCATTCTCCGCTTAAAACAGCAACACCCGCTTCTTGGTAATTTTCATGCAATACATTTTTTCTATGCGAAGGGGACGCCAGCCAAGCGTTGAACATGGGTTCGCTTTCAGTGAAATTAACCGCCAGATTTTCACCGACGATTGAATATTCATATCCCTCCTCTTTTATCCAGTCGGAAAATTTTTTATCGGAAAAATTATGGGAAAAATTTTGCTGGCTGATAATAGCGCTGGCTTTCGCTATGGCCGCTTTAGTTAATGATTCATTTTCAACTAATTCATTAAGCCCATATTTAACTCTTTCCAAATTCGTTAATTCCATTATTTTTTCAGCCGTAACTTCAGAGGCCAGGGCGTTGCCGGCGATTAAATTTGAGAATAAAAAAATCCCTATTATCCACAGTAATAGAGAATTTCTAAAATTAAAAAATATATAGTTCCCCCTCTTTTTTGTTTTCATTTTTGTTTTTTATACCTTTGTTTTTGCTTATACCTTTGTTTTTGCTTGTTCGCCTATTTTGGGCGGAGTAAAAGATTATTTTTGATCTTTCACTATATATATTATATCATAGTTTGCGGTAAAAATCAAGAGGCGTTTTAGTTGTAAGTTATAAGTCTTAAGTTCTAAAGTTCTAAGCTTCAAAATTTTTAGAGTCCTAACTGGAACTATATAGTTTTAAGTTCTAGAGTTCTAATTTATATAGTTTTAGAGTTGCAAAGCTCTAGGTTATGGGCATGACAAATATTTACTTGTTGAGATCTTTTTTTATACGGTAAATAAAATTTTTTAATTTAATAATATTATAAATAAATTTTAAATTTTAATTAGTATCTGCCGGCAAAAAAATTTAAATATATAATTTTATATTGATAATATTATTTAAAAATTAAAAATTAGATATTATTTAAAAATTAAAAAATTATAAAATTTAAAATTTTAACCATAGAACCAATTAGCCCAAGTTATTTTAAGGTAAAAATTACATAAATTTTTTCAACTTGCAACACGGTACGATTAGTGCTATTGTAACATAATATTATAAATCAAACTTTACGACTTTTGACTTTTAAACTTTGCAACTAAAGTATGAAAATAGTTATTCTCGCCGGAGGATCCGGCAGCCGGCTTTGGCCGGTTTCTAGAAAAAATAATCCAAAACAGGTGCAGCCGTTTTTAGACGACGATACTATGCTGCAAAAAACTTATAAGCGCCTGCGCCGCGGGTTCAATGTTGATGATATTTTTATTGCCACAGCCGAAAGTTATATTGCGATTACCAAAAAACAGCTTCCGGAGCTTCCGCAAAAAAATATTATTAGCGAACCTTATAAGCGGGACACAGCGGCGGCCATCGGGCTGGCGGCCATCTTTTTTTATTTCCGCAACCCGAACGAAATAATCATTACCGTGCACGCTGATCATTACATAGACGATGAAGAAGAATATATAAAAACTTTAAAGTTGGCCGGGAAGCTAGCGGAAATTAATCCAGGAAGGGGAGTCTTGATAGGAGTAAGGCCGGCTTATCCTGAAACCGGTTTCGGCTACATAAAAATAAACGGACAATTTTTTTCCTTAAATGATAGAAAAATATTTACAGTAGAAGAATTTATTGAAAAGCCCAATTCGGAAAAAGCAAAAAATTATATCAGCAAATGGGAGTACCTTTGGAACCCCGGTTATTTTATTTGGCGGGTTGACACCCTGCTCGCTCAGTACAAAAAACATCTGCCGGAAATGTATAAAAGTTTAGTTGAGATTAATCGCGCGCTGGAAACTAAAAATGAGAAAAAAGTAATAGATAGCGAATTTAAAAAAATAACGCCAAAGGCGTTTGATTACGGCATACTGGAAAAGGCGGATAACTTATTGGTCGTGCCGACCGATTTCGTTTTTACTGACATTGGAAACTGGCGGACGGCTAAAAGAGTTTTAAGCGGCAATAAAAAAAATGCCATAAAAGGCAAGGTTATTGAATTAGACAGTTCTAATAATTTAATTTATAATTTTACCAATAGGCCGTTAACCTGCGCCGGCTTAAAAGATATGATAATAGTTGCGGTTGAGGACGCTACCTTGGTTTGCCACCAAGACAGCGCTCAGGATGTTAAAAAAATAGTGGAAAAATTAAAAGAGGCGGGGCTGGAAAAATATTTATAAATTTTATGCTACGAAAGTTAACTACAACATTAGGAATAATTATTTCTTTAATTATACTAGTCGGCGCGACTATGTATATTTCTTTTTGGCGGGCGGTTAATTCACCGGTTCAAGATGAAAGCGAACAGATTATTTTTAGTGTTGAAGAAGGAAATAAAACGCGTGAAATAAGCAATAAATTAAAAGAAGAGGGAATAATAAGCAGCCCTTTTTATTTTGATTGGTATGCCGCTTTTAGGGATATAGATACTAAAATACAGGCCGGCGAATATGCGCTAGATAAAAATATGAATATTAAAGAAATAGCGGCTATTTTATCTGTTGGAAATTCGCAGAGTAGAGAAAAAACCATAAAGATTATTGAGGGATGGGATATTAATAATATTGCTCAATATCTGGAAGAACAACATGGATTTAGCGCCAAAGAATTCATTAAATTAACAGAGCCGGGAGAAGGAACATGTTTTTCCCGCGATATATGCCAATTTTCCAATATAGAATCAATACCAGCGGGAAAAAGTTTAGAGGGCTATCTATTTCCGGATACATATCGCATATTCTCTGATGCCACCACAGAAGATGTTATCGCAAAAATGTTAAGCAATTTTGGAACTAAAATCAGCGGCCAAATGCTGGCCGACATAGAGAATCAGGGCAAAAATTTATACCAGATAATAACCATGGCCTCCTTAGTAGAAAAAGAAGTGAGAAAAACAGAGGACATGAAAATTGTTTCCGGAATTTTTTGGAATAGGATAAAGCGAGGGCAGCCGCTTGAATCATGCGCCACCCTAGCTTATGTTTTAGGCGAGAATAAGTCACAGTACAGCATAGAGGATACGAAAGTTGATTCGCCATATAATACTTATAAAAATTACGGTTTGCCGCCAGGACCAATAGCAAATCCCGGGCTTAACGCGATTAACGCCGCTATTTATCCGGCCGAAACTGATTATTTGTATTTTTTAAATGAGCTGGGGAGCGGAAAAACCCATTTTGCCGAAACTTTTGAGGAGCACGCTAGAAATAAAGCGCTTTATTTAAAATAGTCATTAAAGACATAAGTCGTAAGTCATAATAACCTTACGGCTTGGGGCTTATGGCTTACGATTTAACATGACTTACATAATTTCATTAGGTGGTTCTTTAATCGCGCCGAAAAAAGGAATTGACTGGAAATTTTTAAAAAAAATTCGGACATTAATAATGGAGCGAATTCAGCAAGGAAATAGATTCATCATTATAGCCGGCGGAGGAACTACCTGCCGCGATTACATCGACGCAGCCAGCAGAGTGATTAATATTGCCGATGAAGATAAAGATTGGCTCGGTATACATGCCTCCCGCTTGAATGCCCATTTATTGCGCACTATCTTTTTTGATATTGCCCATCCGGTCATTATTGATAATCCAGCTAAGAAAATAAAAACAAACTGCCCCCTAATCATAGGAGCCGGCTGGCGCCCGGGTAACTCTACCGACTATGTAGCGGTCTATTTGGCAAAAACATACAAAGTTAAAACAGTCATTAATTTATCAAACATAGACTACGCCTATGATAAGGACCCTAATAAATACAAAGACGCTGAAAAAATTAAAGATATAAAATGGGCTGATTTCAGAGGGATAATAGGCAATAAATGGATTCCGGGCTTAAACACACCCTTTGACCCGATTGCCTCTAGATTAGCCGAAGAGCTGAAATTGCGGGTAATTATTATGAACGGAAAAAAGTTAAAAAATTTAGAAAATTGTTTGAATAATAACAAATTTCAAGGAACAGTTATTAAATAATTTGACATATTTTACAGTTGTGTTATTATATTGACAATTAAATAATAACCGTAGAAAACAAGGGATTTTATTGGGAAAATCTTGAAAATCTTGTCGAGGTGCATATCGCATAATGTAGAACGCATAAAGCGTAACATTATGCGGATATTTTCTGCGGTTAAAAACGGCAGTTTTTTATTTTTTTAAATACAATATATGGCTATAAATAAGCAAAAAAAACAGGAAATAGTAAAAGAATTACGAGAAAAGATTGGTAGAGCCAAATCAGTTGTGTTTACTAAGTTTTTTGGGGTTGGCGCGAATGAAATCAATGATTTGCGAGGTAAGATAAAAGACAGCGGCAGCGAATACATGGTTGCTAAAAAAACTTTAGTTGATGTAGCTTTTGCCGACCAAAAAATTGAAGGATTGAAGGTTAGGGACATAGAGGGCGAGGTTGCGGCTGTTTTTGGCTATGAAGATGAAGTTGCGCCGGCAAAAATTATTGATGAATTTAAAAAGAGCCATGAAAGCGTAGAGTTAATGGGTGGAGTTTTAGAAAATAAGTTTATTGATGCCGCGCAGGTTCAGGCGCTGGCCAAGATGCCTTCTAAACCGGAACTATACGCGAAAATTGTCGGCTCTATCAAAGCCCCCATTTCCGGATTTGTTAATGTATTGTCCGGGAATTTAAGAGGGTTGGTAACCGTGTTGAAGGCGATTGAAGAAAAAAAACAATAATTAAATAGAAATTAATCAATAATTTAACAATAATTAATTAATAAATAAACATTTTGTCATTTTGAGGAGCGCCTGCCCGCAAAATGATAAATAGAAAAAATATGACAGACGAACAAAAAAACAATGCTCCAGTAGAAGCTGCGGCAGAAGAAAAAAAGGATGTAGTAGTTCCTGAAAAATTCAAATCTCTAGTTGGGGAGATTGAAAAAATGTCAGTTTTAGATTTAGCTGAATTAGTTAAAATTTTAGAGGAAAAATTCGGCGTATCAGCTGCCGCTCCGGCCATGATGATGGGCGTTATGCCAGGCGCCGGCGCAGCTGAGGCAGTTGAAGAAAAAACTGAATTTGACGTTGAATTAACCGGTTTCGGCGATAATAAAATCGCTGTTATCAAGGTTGTTAAAGAAATAACCGGGCTGGGATTAAAAGAAGCCAAAGATATGGTAGACGGCGCTCCCAAGGTAGTAAAAGAGGCAGTTAAAAAAGAAGAAGCTGAAGAAATTAAAAAGAAAATTGAAGAAGCGGGTGGAAGCGTCACTCTTAAGTAACAATTAACAAGTAACAAGCTACAATAACGACGACGAATATATAGTAAGTTATAAATAAAAAAGTCCCGAATCATTCGGGACTTTTTTGATTGACTTTTTAACTTTCTACTTTTAACTATTAAAGGTGTTCCGCCCCCACTTCATATATGGCGTTGCCGTCTAAAAATATAATTTTCTTCTCAGCTCCTAAAACTATAAAATCTTTCAAATTATTGAATTTTTCAATTTTGTATTGGAGAATAAACCCACCTTCTTTATCAAAAACAACCAGCCGTTTATTTGACGGCTCCAGAATATATAAGTAATCTCCCTCATTTTCGCCGGATAATTTTAATCGGCTGGCGTTTGACAGCGGGGGATTGACCGGCGAGAGCTCGAAATTATCCGCATATCCGCTCAAAAGCTTTATAACTCCGCCCCCGCTTTTTAGGATATAAATATATCCGTCAATATCCAGGCTGATAGCATCGCGAATATCAAGATCTTCCTTTATCCATGCTTCGCTGGAGCTGAAATTTCGGGCATAGCGGAAAACATTATTTTTAGCGGCCGATAAGACATAGGTGCGGCTATTGTAAACTGAGATATCGGTAATTTCATAGCTGTCTTCGCTTATTGCGCTTTCATTTTGGTTGATATTTAAATTTTCATCAATCTCAACTCTGCCACCCTTCGAAAGAAAGATGACTCCGTTATTAAAATTAGCGCCATAATCCAGGTATTGCGCCTCTTTTTCCATTAAGCCAGCAGTTTTATCGCCGCGATTAAACTCGTATAAGTGGTTATTAGTAGGATCAGAGGCGATTATAGAATTGCCAGCGATAAAAATGTTTTTAACGCTAGCATTGCCGTTGAGCTGGGTAAAATTAGCCAGCTCTTCACCGGGGTCAACAGCGACCACGTGGCTTATTTTTTCCACTTGCCCGCGGTTAGTTTCCAGAAATTTATTTATTAAATTTTTATCAGCGTTTTCCAATTGCTCCAATTCTTTCATAATAGCGCTTATTTCTTCCAGCAGTTCATAGGCCCTGTCTTCATTGCGGTATAAAAGGGCGGATTCAACCTGATTTTGCTTCTGGGTTACAAGCTGGGTTAACTCTTGATAGTTCTGCTGCGCCAGCTGGCTGTTTTTTTCCAAAGTGCTGCGCTGTATGCTGTAGATGAATAAAGATAAAGAGATAAGAAAGACAATAAGCAATATCTTGCTTAGGACGGGCAGTTTAATAAACCAGCGAAAAAAATTTAAAATTGATATCATCGATGTCGTATATATTTTTTTACTTGTTTTCACAAGTTTTAAATAGAGCGTCCCGGGATCTTTTAATAAATTAAACAGATAATTGATAATGCTCAAAAGATAAATAAAAAAATTTTTTAAATGACAGCCAAAGCGGGTAATCAAATTAAGCCGATGTTTTTTTGTAAAAAGTATCTTATCTCGTATAATGGCCGTAAAATTCTTATTTTTAGGAGTATAAAATTTAGCGGATATTTTTTTTATAATTCCCAAGTAGCGGCTGCTGTTTATTATTCCAACCGGAGAAAGATATTTTTCCGTCTCGTTTTCAGTTTCATTCATCCTTTCCAGCGAGTTATTAGCGGTTACGTTAAGCTGCATTTTCGGGATTGACCGCTTGACCTGCGGCGAGGTTGAGCTTTTTATTATTAAAGCCAGGAAAGTTATATAGCTGTTTATTTTGTGCAGCTGGGTTTTTAAATGTTCAATGGCGGATATGGGCGGCAAAGTGGTTATAATTTTAGTTAAATGCTTATTACTTATATATTCCGGCAGGATTTCATTGCTGAAAATAAAATATCCTTCGGGCGGAATTTTTCCTTCAGTAACGCTGGAAAAAATTTTATTCAATTGTATTTTTTTATTTTCATCATCTTTGGCGGTGTCAACGTTGGTTATTTTATATATTTTTTTTAACTGGTCATTGCTTCCAGCTTCATCCTTTTGGTCTTTTTCATTATAAACAAGCAGGGCTTTTGTTTTTCCGGCCGCGCTGAAAATCAAGTCGTTTTTATATATTACCCCGGCGATAATATTAAGCGATTTTGGATTAATTTTGATTTTCTCTTTTTTTAAAAAATTTTCAAATTCAGCATTTGTTTTAGCTAGAGTAGATTCAAAAATTTCGCTTATTTTTATTGTGCCCATTTTTTCCCGCAAACTTATTTTTTCATTTTGATAATAATTATTAGGCAGCGAGTTAATGAAAAAATTCATTATTTTCAGAGCGGACGGCTTGGGTGATTCTATTTCTCCCAAAAAAAACAGCTTCCCCAAAAGAGCTTCCTGGTCGATTTGGGGGTTAGAAATAAAAACCTCGCCCACGGTTGAGGGCTTTCCGGAGGTTGGAGTTAAGACTAGGCGTGATATTTTATAATACATTTAATAAGTTACGCACAAATTTAATTTGCCAAGTGGCTAATATATATATTATAATATAAAAGTAATCCATAGTACAGTTAGTTCCGTGTTGATATGTATTCAGCTGGGATGGCGGTACTATTTAGACTCGTATAAATTTTTAAAAATTAAAAATTAGTCTAACTATGCTAACAAAGCTTTTTTCATCTCCGGTGCGGGTTAAAATTCTGAAGTTTTTAGCAATGAACGACGGCGGTAGTTTCAGCGCCCATGACATTGCCAAAAAAACAGGGTCAGTCATCCGCAGCGTGAACAAGGAGGCGGTAAAATTGATAGGCGCCGGCGCAGTTATTGAGGAGATAAAACCGGAGACTATAAATAAAAAAACCGTAAAAGTAAAACACTATCGGATTAATAAAGATTTTATTTTATTCAATGAAATTAAATCATTATTTTTAAAAAGCCAAGTGCTTGATTTAGATAATTTTAAATCAAAATTAGTAAAATTAGGCAAGATTAACTACGTAGTTTTAACCGGCAAATTCGTGGGGGATAACAGCGCCGCGGTTGACCTTCTTTTAGTCGGGGACGCCGAACATAAAAAAAGCGAAAAGATTGTTGCTGAATTTGAGAAAACAATCGGCTTTGAAATTAACTGGACTCTGATGCCACTTGAGGAATATGATTACCGCCAAAAAATAGGGGATATGTTTATCTATAATTTATTGGGGAGGAAGACGATAGAAGTGTATTCAAGGTTCGTATAACTACAAATTACAAATCATGTACAAATTTACAAATAACACGCAACACGCAACACGCAACACGCAACACGCAACACGCAACACGCAATTTTTATATTATATGGGAATTGAAAATCCAATTACACATTCTACTCAAAAACCGGCTGATCAGGCGGAAAGTCTAAGGCGCTTAATGGAGGAAGGAGATAACAAAGCAAATAAAAAAAAGCCAGGCGAAAAAAATGGTCTGAAAGAGCCGGAAAGAGAAGCAGAACAAGCTAGGCATTTAAGAGAATTTATAAAGAAAAAAGATAACCCTAAATAATATAATAAAATTACATTTGTATATTTGTCTGCCCGCAGTGCTACAACGTTGCAGGCGGGTGTGCAATTTGTAATTTATAATAAATATGCAAAACGAACAAATAGTACAACAAATTGCCGACCAGGTTATTACAGCTGCCGGCGGTGATAAATTGCCGGAGGAGGCAAGAAAATCTTTTCGTGAAACTTTAGAAGCGCAGATTACGAGACGTCTGGGCTTAATTATTATGCAAAATTTGGACGACAAAGGCTTAAAAGCGTATGAAAAATTAATTGAAGAAAGTCCTGTTCCCTCATCAAATGAAATGCAGAGTTTTTTAGAAGAGTATTTGCCTGATTATGAATTAAAAGTAAAAGCCGGAATGGATAAATTTATGGAGGAAATGGGGGAATATATTCGTAAACAGTAAATAGTAAATAGTAACCAGTAACGAGTAATCAGTAAAGCGTAATACGTAATTAGTTAATAGTAATTTTTAATATTTTAAAATATTATATGGTTGGAGAAAAACCAAACAATTTAGATAATCAAGATAAAAATTCAGGGCCAGATTTTCCTACAAGCAAGAGCGAATTTCGAGGTGAAAGAAAAAGAGGTGAAAGAAAAAGAGATAAAAGGGCTAGAGAAGAATATGATGATTCAAAATATGCAGAAACAACTCCAGATATTGCTGATTTGTCTGAAAAAACTCCTGAAAAAGTTGCAGAACCAACAGAAAGGCAAAAAAGTGCAGATAAAAAAGCAAAAGCAAGGAAAGAAATAGAGGGGATTAAGAAAAAGTTTCCGAATGTTTTTGTATTAAAAGAGATATTAAAAAAATCAAGAATAAATATAACAATAAAAGATGAAGAAGCGTTGCTTGCCACTGCTATTTTAGCGGAAAGAGGGGAAATTCCTGATAATTATTTAGAAGCATTAAAAGATTTGGGCGTTACCCGTGATAATTTAGCGGAAAAAGCGCGGGAAAAATATCCTAAAATGAAAAAATATCCTAAAACGAATATGATAATAGCTCTTAGCGGCGAGCTAAGAAAGCAGTTCCCAAGCACTAAAGAAAAAGAAAAAATAGGAGAAGAAAGTTTTAAACAATTAGGAGAAAATCCACAAATTGACAGATCTGCAGAATCTGCAGAAGCAGACCAAAAAGATATAGAAGATTACGCAAAGACAATGGAGGACAGAGGGGGGGATATTTTAAGATTATCACAGCAGCGTAAAGTCAACAAACAAAAGGAAGCGGAGATAGAAGAAGAAAAATCAGAGCCCCAAGAATTATCCGACAAACCTGAAGAACAACTCAGCCAAAGAGAAATTCATCAGGAGGTTTATTACGAGATAGGCAAAGATATAGCAAAAAAATTAAGAGCTTTTACTTGGGGAGAATATCAGGATAATTTTCAAGAAGAATTTTGGAGCAAACAGCGGAAAGAAGTTCCGAAAAAGATTATTCAAGGAGTATTAAATAGATTAGTTCAAGAAAGGGCCATTAAAATATCAATAGATAAGTCTGGAGAGAAGATTTTTTCTACCTTGCCTAATTTTAAAAATCAAGTAAAAGAAGGGGAGCCAAAAGAAACTGGACGGGAAATAGAAACAAGAGAAGAAAGGCAAGAAAAAAATTATGAAATGGGAAAAAATATTTTTGAAGAAGGAACTCCTTTAACAAGAGAAGATTTTATAAAACGTTTTAAAGAAGGTATGGAAGGAAAAATTGGAGAAAATAATGTTCATAAAATAGCAGATGGAGTTTTGGGGAGGTTGGAGAGGGATGGAATGATAGAAATGCCTGAATGGGGAAAGGAGGATGGGGTTTGGGTCGCGAGCGATAAATTATTACCTGAAAAGGACGCAGAAGACAAGCCGGCGCCACAAATAGTAGAAGGGGGAACACCCGAAGCACGGACCGAACAGCCGGAAGAAATAGATAATGAACTATATTTAGCATTGTTAAGAATAGTGGAGAATATAGGAAATAATTTTACTATTAAGAATGTTGCCGAAAATACAGAAATTAGCGAAGAAGATGCTGGTACTTTAGTCGCCCAGATGGCAAGGGACGGTTTATTGAACACAGAGTTTGACGCGGAAAATAATTTAGTATGTACAATTATACCTGAGCATTTCCAGATCAAGGTGAGAGAACTGGAAGAATTAAGCAGAAAAGAGAAGCCGGTTGAAGGAGCTGAAGAAGAATTAGGGTTAGAAAAAGAAGAAAATAGAAGTGAGCCCGAAGGAGAATTTAATGTTGAAGATGGAAGCACTCCAGTAGAAAGCTCTACGGCAGGAAAAACTTCATCAGCGATAGAGACTCCAAAAACAAAAGAACAAGAAGCTGATATTGATTTAGGGAGGGCAATCCTTGAAAAAAATAAAAGACTTAATAGAAAAGAATTTATTGATTTTTTTGTAAGAGTTAAAATAGATAAATGGGGTAATTTTAAAAAAGTTTATAATCTTCGAGATGAAGACGATAGAGACGAGAATGAATTGAGAGAAGTCGCCGGAGAAGTTTTTAATAGATTAGTAGTCGAAAGTCAAAAGCCTGCCTCGTCGGCAGACGGGTCGAAAGTCAGAAGTACTACGATGGATAGCGAAACTACGGGAGATACGAGTGAAACCCAAGAAACTACAGAAAAAAAAGAAAAAAGAAACTTATCTGAAGAAGAATTAGATGCTTTATTTGTTGAAGCTGCTAATTATGTTATTGATCAGCAAAAAGTATCTGTTAGTTCATTAGAAGAAAAATTTAATATTACTCAAGGTGACGCGGAGTATTTATTAGATGAAATGGAAAGTGCTGAGATAATATCAGAATTTGAAGTTTTAACAAAAGAGCATATTGCAGAAAAACCCGTGTCAAGAATACGAACTGGCATATTAACCCAAGAAGAGATAGACGCGCTTTTAGGCAGGGGAGAAACTACAGAAACTATTAGCGAGGATGAGTCAAGAGCAAGGACAATAAATACCGGTAAACAAATAATTGAGATTAATGAAGATGGGGAGGTTGTTTCTTTTGAGCAAGATGAAGCGGTGTTTAAATTGGGAGATTATGTTAAAGTACAAAGAAGTGCGCGTAATGGAGGTCAAATAGAGGGTGATTATAAAATTACAGATATATTTTTAAATCCTAATAGAGGAGCTGAAAAGAATACAAGCGTCTCGCATGTTTTAGCTTCTAAAGAAGATGGTTCAAAAAAAGAAATATTACCTCATAAAGTATTAGAATTAAATCCTTTTGGAAGCAGTCCGACGCCGATAGAAGTGGAAACTGAACCCGCCCAAACCTCGGGCAGGGCGGGCGAGACTGCGGATACTGAAGCAGAAGTAGAATCAGAAGATGCTAAAGAATTAAAAGAAATTGAACAAGATGTCCGTTTATTGCTCAATAAAGCTAAATTATTTAGCGCAGGAAATGAATTGGGAGCAAGATTGGGCAGAGAGTTTTCTAATGACGATTTAGAAAGAATCGCGGAAAATTACAAGGCAGAGCAGATGTCGGAAAAATTAAAGGGAAAGATTAATGAATTAATCAGCATAATAGTTTCAGGCGGAGAAATCAACGAAGAATTTATTGATGATTTTACAGCAGAAACGGGGCTGGAGAAAAAAGATGCGGAGAATTTAATTTCTTCCCAGGAGCGTTATTTGCGCGAACAGGCAGGGCGGATAGTTAATACCCGCAAATCAAGATGGAGCGCGCTGGCAAAGGGAGTCGGCAAGATAGCCGGGTATATGACTGCCGGAACGGCCATAACTATTTCTACAGTAGGATTCGGCGGATTTGCCGCCTTGGGCGCGGCCAGCTTAGCTTCATTGCGTGTGCTGGATAGATATCGCTCCGGTGAATTAAAAGAGGGTGAAATAGAAAAAGAATTGGCCAGTCTAAAAAAGTTAATTAGCGAGGAGGGGGATGGCGGACAAAATGAAAGGGCTGATTTAGTTAATAATATAAAAGCGGATATTGCGACTAGAATACAAAGAATGATAGACGGCTTAGGCAAGAGCGAAGGAGATGAACAAGGTGCGGAAAATTTAAATGATATATATTTGAGTAATTTGAGAGTATATTTAAAAAGTAAAGAGCTGGATGAAGACATGATATCAAGTTTTTTACGCGAAGCAGATCTGCTGATGCGGGTTGATGACTCCAATAATTCCAACACGGAAGAGTTGGTAAAATCAAATAGATATAAATTTTTAACAAGTATAACTGATAAACTTGATGCATTTTTCAGTAAAATCAAGGGAGGAGATACAAAAGGACAACAGACTCTGACAACTGGAGTTTTTATCAGCGCGGGAATCGCGGCCAGATCTGTTCCGGGGCTTAAACATGTATTAGGCGCCTATACGGGAATGAAATTAGGGGAATTTGCCGCATGGGGGATTGGAGCCAATACCAACAATAAAATCAATACAGCAAACAGACTAAAGAATGTTGAGGACATTAAGGGGGAAGAGATAGACGCTTTATTATCAGAATTAAAATCACAATTAAATGATCCTCAGTTCCAGGAATATTATCCAAGCGAGTACAATAAATTACGCGCTAGAGTTGATGAAATAGAGAAAAAAAGAGTAAAAATAATTTTAGAAGAAGAAGTGAAACCGGAAGACGCAGAAGGCAATTTAAATAGAATAATAGATAGAATAGGAAGATTGGAGCGCGAAGATTTAAGAAAGCTAAAAGGAAGAATAGGAAAAAAAGCTTTTAAACGCGGCTTAACAAATGTGTTGCGAGCGGCTGGAATTGCTGCGGGGGCTGTCTGGGGACCCGATGCTATGCGAGCCATAGGAGAAGAAGTCCATAATTGGTTCAGAAGCAGTGGACAGGAAATGGCGGAAGAGCAACCAGCAGGTAGGCAACCGGTAATAGCAGTTGAATCAGGAACTGCGGAAGAATCCGCCCTAACATTCGACGGGGCGGACGAGGAAAAACCATTATATGAAACAATCAAAGTTGAGCGGACGTGGATGGATAATGATACGCCCGGGCCGAATTATGACCAAAATGAACAATTATTCAAATTAGGCGGATATCATGGAACAGGTTTTACTAAAGGCGGCGATGTTGAGTTTGATATCAGTAAAATGCAATCAGGGGGGTCTTTTCATGGCGATATTAAAGTTAATGTTCCGGAAGAGCTTAAAAATGTTGATACTCAAGGAAATGCTGAAAATTTAAAAATGCTTATTACCGTATATGGCCAAGACAAGGCGATTGAGGTTCCGATTAACAGCCACGGGAAGATAGTTATAGATAAAGACAGCGAGTTAAGAAAATTATTATTTGCAAGAGATGATAACGGGCAATTAGAATTTAAAGGCAAGTATATGGAAATTGTAAGGGTTGGGGAAGAATCGGGTGGTGTTGCTAGGGTTGATGTTTTGGCGACTAGCACGGGTGAAAATTCAGTTAGGGGGGGAGAAGTTGAGAAGTTGTTTAAACAAGTAACAAGTAACAAGTTACAAGGTACAAGTGATGACGGCGAAACGACGGAACCCGTCCAAACCTTCGGCAGGGCGGGCGAGACTACGGAAACTCCGGATACTGAAAAACCTTTTGTTGAAAATATAACAGAAGATATAAAAACTGATTTAGTTCCGGAAGGCGCGGCTAATATAAATATGGAAGAAATTGTGAATGGAGAAAAATCATTGCCGGAAGGACAGCATTTAGTACATGTTAGTTTTGAAGAAAGTGGATTAGA
The DNA here is from genome assembly GCA_041652935.1 of Patescibacteria group bacterium. Taxonomy (GTDB): domain Bacteria; phylum Patescibacteriota; class Patescibacteriia; order Patescibacteriales; family XYC2-FULL-47-12; genus JBAZGH01. Next base: position 80,822 of record JBAZGH010000001.1, read on the forward strand.
CAAAAGTATGTATGTGCTTTTTGACCAAGACGAAAATGAAGCGCCGGAGGTTTTACATGAATTTGCGGGCGCGGATGTAGCGCAAGTACAGGAACAAGTCGTTCAATATCATAATAAACTAGATAGTATAGTAGGAAGCCAGAGTATTGACTCGGTTGAATACATGCAAAAAGCCGGAATTGATTATAATCCGGAAGAAAATTTAAGTACTGGCGAAGGTGTAGAAAGTTTTAAAACTTTAATTGAAAATAGGATATTTAATCCAGATGATGCCAGAACAATAATAGACATCGCCGAACAGGGTGTTGATTTAGAGAAAGTTATAGGCCATAGGCATATTGCGATTGCGCTTGAAAATAAATTTGGAAATGAAAATAGCGGATTTGTGAAAGATTTTATTAATAATTTGCCGAGTTCCAATAGGAGTGCTGTTGCCATGGATCAGTTTTTCGCTAGCAATGTTAGTTATTCTGAAAATGTGAAGATAAATATTTCACAAGCGGGTACGGCCAATGAAGCTGTTACTTTTACATTTTTGGATAAGGAAAATGACGCAGCGGCTGTTGTAAATATTGGCAGAGATGGAATGAGAGCGTCATTTGACGGAACTAAACCACAAAATTATGGTTTAGAAAATTTACAAGAAGCATTAAAAGACCCTAGGGAATTTTTGGAGAGCAAGGGGGTGGAGACGACTGCGACGCCGACCGAGACACCGCCGGAACCAACCGCAACTCCCACTGAAACGGAAACAGCTACAGCGACAGCAACTGCTACGCCTACTAATACTCCTACGCCGACGCCGGAAGAGCCGACGGCGACGCCGACTTCTACGCCCACTCCGACGCCTAGTGCGACTGAGATACCAAATATTTCAAATGCAGAATTATTTGATAAATATAATACACTAACAGAAGTAGAAAAAAGCGCTTTAAGAAATTTATTTGACGATAACACAAGCAATGATCAAAAGGCCTTAAAAGCGTTAGTTGGTGACAATAGCGGATATAGTGTTGAGAAACTAGGGGATAATGAGATAAAAATTATTTGCGAACAGGGAGCGCAGAAATTAAATGCGATTATAACTCCCGAAAATATTAATTTTCAAGAGGACGGTCAAGATATAAGTTTAAAAATAAAGGATATAGATGAAGGAGAATTATCAAAAATTTTACAAGAGAATATAAAGCCGTCTATTAAGATGTAAGTTTAAAATAAATTTTCCACTAAAAACCCCGAGCATAGTCTTCAATAGAGATGCTCGGGGTTTTTCAAAAAAAATACCCCGGGGAACTCGTTGATATTGCTATCAAGAGTTCCTCGGGGATGGGGAGCGATTTTGACGTTCGCGGAACCGTTAGTTACTTCGGGGGTTCCACGTAAACGTCACCGACGCGGCGATTTGGTGTGTACGAATACGCCCAAGTGGTTTTTTCGACCTTCACGCCGGCTTCTTTGAGTAGGCCGGCGATGTAGGTGGCGCGTCCTTTGCCGACTGCGACCTGACCGTCGTTGGCCGTCTTGGTTGAAGAGCGGTCGACGCGGCCGACAACTCGAATGACCATCGTCGGGTTCGCTTCGGCGGCGGTTTTGATTTTGGGGAGTACATTATCCACAAAATCTTTTTCCGCTTCCGGCGTGAGCGAAGTTTTCGCCCATCCGAACTGCGCGCTGGACCAGCAAAGCGAATTGCCCTCGGCCAAGAGCTGATTCGCGAGTTTGTCGAGCGTCTCATTTCCCTTATCCACGGATTTTTTAAGATCCGCGATTTGGGAACCTTGGTCGTTGACGGTCACGTTCAAGTTATTCACCACGGTAACTAATTCGTTAACCGTGTTGTTAACTTGCGTGATCTGTCCGCCGAGACCGTTGTTGCCGAGGCGTTCAGTGATTCCAGGACTGTCGTTGTCCCCGGCGAGCATTCGCTCAAGGCCGTCGACGCGGGCGGCGACTTCGCTTTTGTCAACCGCCTCAGTGATCGCGTCGGTGTCGATAACCGCTTGCGGGCGGTTCAGAGCCGACCAGATGATCAGACCCGCGAGAATTGCGGCGGCGAGCGGAATAAACCACTTCAGCCATGCGGGGAACCCGCAGGCGAAACCGTTGCTATTCCGTCCCGAAGTCGGGGAGGGAGGTGTCGCGGCGGTCGGTTGCTGACGATCATCCGGGCGATTTGACTCCGCCGGCGGTACGACCAGCGTTTCCGGGTTGGGAGCCGGTTCGGGTTCGGGTTCGTCGAAATCGAGGTCGCCGAGGTAGAGCACTTCTTCCGGATCCTGGTCGGCGGTGGGATCGGCCGGACCTGGTTCCTCTTCCCAGCCAGCGTCGATGATGGGGCCGGCTGGGTGGTCGGGATTCAGCGGTGTGTTTCTCGGGTCCATGATTGTCTCCTTGTTTTTTCCCGCTAAACTTCGTGCGGGGGACTTTGTCCGAAAAATTTAAACCTTATTTTGGCCGTACTGTTAGCCCATAAAGAGCTTACGCGTTTATTGGTGTTTCTAGGCACCTCCACCAAAATTGGGTTTTTATCTATATAATAAACAGGGGTTAGCCCTGGTTTTCAAGGTTCAAAACCACGGAATTATATCCATGATTAATATATCAGTATAGCATAATTTTCTTTTAGTGTCAAGTATTGTAAATAAATAAAGGTATATTTTTGCTAATATTAGCTTGTTTAGCCGTAAGTCATAAGTTATAAGCCGTAAGTTTTTAGTTTTATAAGTTCTAGAAATTAAACGATAATTAAACAGAAATTAAAGAATAAGAAATTTAAAGGAAATTAAAAAGAAATTGAATGTAAATTTAACAAATTAAATTAAACATGCTATACTTTGCATATATATTTTTTTTAATTTATGAACAATCAAGAACCAACAAATAAAGATATTTTAAAGGCAGTTAGTGGTCTCGTCAGTAAGGTGGACAAAATAGAAAAATCAAACAGCAGTCTTGTTAGTAAAGTAAGTGAAATAGAAAAATCAAATAATGAATTAATGGAGGTAATTAATACTTTTGCCGCTAATACAGAAAATCGCTTTCAAGGTATGGAAAAAGAAATTATCGCAATTAAAGCTACTATGGTAACTAAAGATTATCTTGATGATAAACTATCTGATCTGAAAGGCGATTTAGTAGTTTTAATGCGTAAAGAAGACGCAAAGCTTTGCGGTTTAGTGGATTTGTTAAAGAATAAAAAAGTAATTTCTGAGGAAGAAGCAAAAAATATTCTAGCTATGCAACCGTTTCCTCAATTAGTTTAAAGATTAAATTATTATGATATTCCGCAATTTTTGGTAACGCGGAATTTTTTTATGATTTTATATATAGATACAAGCGACGCGGAAACAATGACTATTGCTTTGATTGAGTTGCCGCAGTCCGCTTCGCGAGACTGCGGCTCGGCTAGAATAATAGCCAAGCGCAGCTTAAAAGCAAAATACAAACAGGCGGAAAAGCTTTTGCCGGCTATTGATGCGTTATTAAGTAGAGAGGAACTAAACTCCCTTAAAGGGAACTTAGTTCCTAAAAATATGGGTAAAGTCCAGAGAACTCTGGACAATAAACATAAAATTAGTGGAATAGCGGTGGTAAAAGGTCCTGGACCGTTTACTGCTTTAAGGATCGGAATTGCGACGGCAAACACTCTCGGGTATGCATTGAAAGTGCCGTTAATTGGAATTTTAAAAAATGAATCAGGAATAATGAATCAGGAATTAGGTATTGATGATGAATTAATATCTAAACTAGAAAAAAAGTTAGAAAAAGCGAAGAAAGGTAGTATTGTTGAACCGGAGTATGGGAGAGAGCCGAATATAACAGTTAGCGATCCGCCGGATGGCGGAGAGCGATAACAATTTTACAGCTTCAAAGTAGAATAAAACAAGAAAGTGTAAAAAGTGTTTATAAGATGTGCAATAGTCGGTTGAATTGGAAGTAATCCACAAGAAAAAGTAAAAATTTTTAAAATTTAAAGATTCGCCTTATTAACAGGGCGGATTTTTTTGTTGTAATTTACTGATGAAGAAAGTTGGTTGACCGGGGTACTTTGGTGGAGTATAGTTAAACCAAGATGTTGATGGGTGGGGAATGGTGGGGAGTTTAAGGTTCAATAAACTTTGTATGAACTTATTAGGTTAGCGAACCTTTAATGCGAATTCTTTTACATATCTAGCAGAAAGTGCAACTATCCGAATGCCGCGAATTACATTCATAACATTTGTGCGTGATTCGCGGCATTCGCATTCATCTGAGTCATTCTAAAAAAGTACAACGAATTCGAATTAGGGGTTTGGCGGACTAATTAGTCCGTATAGAGAAAGTTGAACAAAACAAAATTCCCATTCTCGATTATGGCGGGTTTGGAAGGGGGCTTGCGCAACAGCCCCATAGTAAAGGATGAAAGTTGCGGGTTTATTTTTAAAACAAGGCGGAGGGGTGATTAGAGGTAATATCCATGCTTGATCAGCTCTAATCACCTTACGCGTCGTTTTAAAATCAGTAACCAGTAACCAGTAACCAGTAACGACGACCATAATATAAA
>JBAZGH010000002.1:0-18028 GCA_041652935.1 Patescibacteria group bacterium
ATCGCGGAAGGTTTTATCGTCTTCTGTTTGGAAAGTGCCGCGTTCAACGGAGAAGCATATCCCCTCAAGCAGGTTATACGCCTGGTCGCGCGCCATATCTTTGGCGGTTAAGGCCATCATTACCCGCTGGGCAAAGATGATTCCGCCGGTTCTCTGCAGGTTGCGTTCCATTTGCTCCGGGAACACTTCCAACTTTTCCACCGTATCGGCGAACCGCTTCAGCATGAAGTCAAGTAGAATGGTTGCGTCCGGCAGGAAAATACGTTCGGCCGCGGAATTTTCCAGCGTCCGCTCGCACCAGACCACTTCGCATTCATGGGCCGGAATTAAGTAGCCGCGCATCATTCTCGCCAGCGCACAGATATTCTCGCTTTTGATTGGGTTGCGCAGGAAACTTTTTCCCGGCATAGCCGAAGATCCTTTAGAGCTGGAGCGTTTGAATTCCGCCACTTCGCTGATGTCGGTTCCGGCTAGATGCCGGATTTCAGTCGCAAACCGGTCAAGCGAGTTGGCGACCGCGACCAGCGTGCTGATATAATGCGCGATAATATCGCGGCTCAAAATCTGCGTGGAAATGCGCGCCGGCTTCAACCCGAGATAGCCGCAAGCCAATTCCTCGACTTCAGGGTCAAGGACATAGGTTCCGACTGCGCCGGAAATCTTTCCGACTCGGACTTCCTCTCTGACCGCCCGGAGATTAACGATGTGGCGCTCAATAACATCCAGCCAGCCGAGCAGTTTCAGCCCGAAGGTTATCGGTTCGGCATGGATGAAATGTGTCCGCCCGATCATTGCCGTATAGCGATGTTCTTGCGCTCTGGCGGCGATAACCTTCCGTAGCCGGTCTATCTTTTCCAAGATGAGGCCGAGCGAAGCGATTAATGTCATCGCCAGTCCAGTATCCTCATCATCATACGAAGTCAAACCGGCATGAAAATGAGGTTTGACTTCTTCCGGCAGTTGTTCGGTGACCGCCAAAATAAAAGCAATCAGATCATGGTCGTTCATTTTTTCCAGTTCATCCGCTCGGGCGAGAATTGCTTTAGTTATTCTAACCTTTCTCGCTAGTAAGTGGATGTTTTCTGGAATTTCTTTCAATTCCCCACGTGCCCTTAGCGCTGCAACCTCTACTCTGAACCAATTGGTTTTTTTCGCCAGTTCGGTCCAAAGCGCTCCCATTTCTCGTGTCGTGTACCTCGGAATCATAGCAATTGCCTCTCTTTCGTTCAAATTTGGTTATGAAGGTGCGAAACAGGAACCTCCTTAGGCCCTGCTTAGTGCTGTTAAAGTACAATAAAATGCGGGAAAATGCAAATAAAAGAGACGTGGCAGGGTGGTGTGTGTGGAATAAAAAAGGGCAGGTTTGAAACCTGCCCCTACGGTGTATTTGGTTATTTATTTATTAAAAAATAACAAACATCCCCGTCCTTAACTTCATAGGTTTTACCCTCGGTTCGGACAAGTCCTTTTTCTTTCGCTTTGCTCCAGCCGCCGGCTTCCACAAATTTTTGCCACGGGATAACCTCAGTGCGGATAAAGCCTTTGATAAAGTCGGTATGGATAACGCCGGCCGCCTCGGGCGCCAGCGCGCCCTGACGAACAGTCCAGGCGCGGGTTTCCGGCTCGCCGGAGGTAAGAAAAGTTATCAAATTTAACATTTTATAGGAGGCGGTAATAAGTTTGTCCAGTCCGGTTTCGGTAATACCCAATTCCTTTTTGTAGTTTTCCTGTTCCTCTTCCGGCAGTTCGGCGATTTCTGATTCTAGTTGGGCGTTAATGGTAATAGCGTTTATGTTTATTTGCTCGGCAAGCAAACTGCTTGCCGAGCAAATAGAGTCGTCATCAATATTCATTACGTAAAGCAATGGTTTTATAGTTAATAAATTCAGTTGTTTAACGAAGACACATTCTTCTTCGCTAAATTCCATTTCTCGCACGGCCTTTTCCTGTTCCAGCGCTTGCTTTATTTTTTCTAAAATTTGTTTTTCCAAAACTAATTTTTTATCTCCAGACTTGGCATCTTTTGATGCGCGGTCAAAACGTTTGGCTACCACTTCCAAATCCGCCATAATCAATTCCAGGCTGATAGTTTCAATGTCCGAGGCCGGATCAATTTTTCCCGCCATGTGGGTTATGTCCGGATTTTTAAAATTGCGCACCACCTCCACTATCGCGTCCACCTCGCGGATGTGCGCCAAGAATTTATTGCCCAATCCTTCGCCTTTGTGCGCGCCGGCGACAATACCGGCAATATCAATAAATTCAATCGTGGTCGGAATAATTTTTTTTGAATTTGACACTTTTGCCAGCTGTTCCAGCCTGTTGTCCGGAACATTAACAATGCCGACGTTGGGCTCAATCGTGCAAAACGCAAAATTAGAAGCCTCGGCCTGCTTCTTTTTTAATAGGGCGTTGAAAGTTGTTGATTTACCGACGTTGGGAAGGCCGACGATACCGACGGATAATGACATAGTCCAAATTTCTTTTTACGTTTCTAAATTGACGTCAAACCTTTAATTCTAATGTTGTACGGATTAATTAATACATTCAACTATCCGAATGCTGCAAATTACGAACAATATAATATGATGCGATTATGTAAATTAAAGGTCAGAAGAATTATATATTATTTTTGTATTTTTGGCAATAAAAAAGACCTCCAGTTAAGAAAATCTTTTTTAATTATATTTATACTTTAAATTTATCAATCTCTTTTTTGGCCTCAGCTAAAAGTTTCAAAAGTTCTTTTGTTTTAGAGCTATAATTATCTCTTTTTTCCCCGAATGATTTAACCGCATCCAAAGACTCATCGATTGCCTGCTTAACCAGATAATAAAAATGTTTTGTATTTTTTGAGGATTTATTATTGTATTCTTTAAGCAAATTCCAACTTTTACTTACTAGGATTAAATGGTAAGCGGAGATAGTTTCTATCTCATCATGAATATCATCCAGCGGCAGTTCAATATTGAATTGCTGAACCATTTTTTGGTGCTCATAGAAAAATTCATCTAAAAAAGCGGTAACCATTTTTGTGTAGGACCGGCTGGCGGATATCAAGGGATGTTCATTAATGGCGGGTTTTACTCCCGGCTCCTTAATAATTTCTTCAAGTTCCTCGGGAGTTATTCCGAATTGTTTCATTTTTGCGGTTAGCATGCGGAAAAGGTCCTTCATATCATCCATAATATCGCGCATCAGCTTGCTTTCTTTTTTTAGGGCGTTCAGCTGTTTTACCATCTCTGATTTTAATTCTTTTGTTTCTCCTTCAACCGGAACCGTAGAGCGATCATCGGATTTTTTGGGTAAGTTTTTCATAATTGGTTATTTTTTTATTTTTTTCTCCTTAGCCATTATTTTAGCGGTTGTATTTATAACAGTATCGGGGTTTAGAGAGATGCTGTCAATACCCCGCTCAACCAAAAATTCGGCGAATTCCGGATAGTCAGACGGCGCCTGGCCGCAGATTCCGATTTTTGTTCCGGTTTTTTTGGCGGAGCTAATTGCATAAGCGACAAAATTTTTAACGGCGGCGTTGCGTTCATCATAAGTATGGGAGACTCGTTCACTATTACGGTCTGTTCCAAGCACCATCTGAGTTAAATCGTTAGTACCGATAGAAAATCCATCCACATATTTAGCAAATTCATCAGCTAAAATAACATTAGAAGGCACTTCAACCATCATATAGAGTTCTAATCCTTTCTTGCCTCGCTTTAATCCATTAGCCGCCATTATTTTTATTACTTTTTGCAGTTCATCTATATTGCGGACAAAAGGAACCATAATTTTTATATTATTCAATCCCATTTTTTCTCTGGCTAATTTTAAGGCGGCGCATTCCATTTTAAACACCTCAATAAATTCAGGATGATAATAGCGGGAGGCGCCGCGCCAGCCAAGCATCGGGTTATCTTCCTCCGGCTCAAATAAACGGCCGCCGATTAAGTTTCTGTATTCATCGGTTTTAAAGTCAGAGAGGCGGACAATAACATCTTTGGGATAAAAAGCGGCAGCAATAGTGGCAACGCCCTGAGATAGTTCATCAATATAAAATTGTTTTTTATCTTTGTAGCCAACAGTAATTTCTTCAATTTGTTTTATTTCTTTGCTGTTTAATTTTTTATTTTTTTTCAATTCATCAAATTTCAGCAGGGCGGCCGGATGAGCTTTTATATAAGTAGCGACAATAAATTCTTCCCGCGCCAATCCGCACCCTTCATTAGGAATAAAGGAAGAGGCAAAAGCGATATCGGGAGATCCGATATTCATCATAATTTTAGTTTTTGGTTTTTTGCCGCCAAGCAATTTTTTAACATCGGTTGTTTTGATTTTATATTTTAAAATTCCATCATAAACAAATCCTTCGTCGCCCTCAGCGCAACTAGCCGTTACCTTATCGCCAGACTTAACTTTTTTAGAAATGTCTTCTGTGCCGACAATGCAGGGGATTCCCAGTTCGCGGGAAACAATCGCCGCGTGGCAGGTGCGTCCGCCGCGGTCTGTTATAATCGCGGAGGCGATTTTCATAATCGGCTCCCAGTCGGGATCAGTCATATCAGTTATTAGCACTTCACCTTTTTTAAATTTAGAAATATCTTTTACATCCATTATTACACGCGCTATGCCAGTCCCGATTTTAGAACCAACTGATTTTCCGGTGGTAATAACCCTACCCTTAGCTGATAATTTATATTCTTCAACAATATTATAGTCGCGCTGGCTCTGCACAGTTTCCGGCCGTGCTTGGACAATGTATAGTTTGCCGTCGCGTCCGTCTTTCGCCCACTCAATATCCATCGGCTTTTCATAATGCTTCTCAATTTCCACCGCCCATTTTCCCAGCTGTAAAACCTCTTTATCTGTTATTGATGGTTTTTGCCGTTCATCTTTTTCAACCGGGACATCTTTAACCGGTTTTTGGCCGCTATTGCTATACACCATCTTCATATGTTTAGGGCCAATCCTTTTTGATATTATCGCCTTAGTCGGTTTGAAGTAAAAAAATTCATCAGGTGAAACTTTGCCCTGGACGATATTTTCTCCCAAGCCGTAGATTGAATTTATTAAAACTGCGTTCTCAAAGCCGCTTTCCGTGTCAATGGTAAACATAACGCCGCTTGAGGCCATGTCGGAGCGAACCATTTTTTGCACTCCAACCGATAAAGCGATTTTAAAATGGCCAAAACCTTTATCCTCGCGATAGGAAATAGCGCGATTGGTAAATAGAGAAGCAACGCATTTTTTAACAGCGATTAATAAATCTTCTTCGCCGGTAATATTTAAAAATGTTTCCTGCTGGCCGGCAAAAGACGCGTCCGGCAAGTCTTCCGCGGTTGCGCTGGACCTTACCGCAACATCAACATTTTTCGTTCCGTAAGATTTGCTTAATTTATGGTAGGCGGCAACGATTTCACCCTCTAATTCTTTAGGAAATTTTGCTTTTAAAATAGTCTGGCGCACAGCCCGGCCCTTTTCCATTAAATTTTTTACATCATGCGTATTCAGCCCCTTAAGTATCTTTTTAATTTCATCTTTAATTCCGGCGTGCTCTAGAAAATAAAAATAAGCGTTGCTGGTAGTCGCAAAACCGTTAGGAACATTAATCCCTTTTTTAACTAATTTAGAATACATTTCTCCCAGCGAGGCGTTTTTGCCGCCGACCTTCGGGACGTCCTTGATGTTTAGGTCTTTGAAAAATATAATTTGAGGTTTTTTTGGCATAAGTTGTTTTTTAATCTTAAAACTCTAAACTCTAAATCCAAAATAATATTAAAATTTAAATTATCAAAATTAAAAACATTTTTAATTTAAAATTTTGTGATTTGAATTTGTTTTGAGTTTTGGGATTAGGAAATTTATTTTAAAGGTTCCACTTTTTACTCCATTCATAAATAAATGGGATTTCCCAGGTTTCTCCGTTTAAAGTTTTTATAACGCCCAGCACGCTGACTACCAATAATATGATATTTATCAAAAAAGAAAAAATGATAAAAATCGGAATAATTCCAACTACCCAGGAAACGAACCAAGCGACGGTAATAGTTAATCCCTGCCTGGCGTGGAACTGGGTAAACTCGCTGTCCTTCTTTAATAAAAGCGGCACTAAGCATAAAATAAAAATATAGGACAAAGAGGCAATTACTTTATTGCTCTCCGCGTCTTTGCCGTCAAATTTTTTTTCCGTTGATTTTTTGCTTGCCCCGCTTTTATCGGCGGGAATTGACTTGGCTTTTGGCATATAGCTTAAGTTAAAAAATTTATAAACTTTACGAACTTTCCACTAATTTATAATACCATAATTTGATTTTTTTATGAAATTTTAGTAAGTTTAGATTAATTGGGGATGTGGTGAAATTGGTATACACGCTTGCCTTAGGAGCAGGTGCCGCAAGGCGTGAGAGTTCGAGTCTCTCCATCCCCACATATGGAATTTAACAACAAGACAATTTTAATTACCGGCGCAGCTTCCGGAATCGGGCACGCGCTTTCAAAATTATTAGTTCAAAAAGGAGCTAGGGTTATTTCTTTTGACGTTAAAGAGCCGTTAACGCATCTTGAGGGCGTGCAATATGAAAAAATTGATATTACAAAAAGCAGTCAGATAAAGAGGGGTTTGGCCAAAATAAAAGAACCGATTGATATTCTTATAAACAACGCCGGCCTAATGAGAAGGGGAATGCTTCTGGAAAGTTCAGAAGAGGATTTTGATTTATTATTTGGCGTGCAAGTTAGGGGCACTTGGATGATGTTAAAATATGCAAAAAATAAATTAGTGAATAACGCAACTATTTTGCAAATGTCATCCCGGCATGGTTTGTCCCTCCCGGCTGATCCGGCTATTTACGGCTTATGCAACAATATGATTCATGAGATGTCAGAAATTTTAAAAGACAGCTACCCGCATTATAAAGTTAAAATTGCTTATCCCGGGCCGATTGAAACAGAATTGTCAAAATACGGCTGCGATGAGGAAGCGTGGGAGGAAAAAAAGAAAATAATGCATACCCCGAATTTTATCGCGGAAAAGTTAATTGAATTATTAATTTCAGAGGAAAAAAGAAAATTGATTTTTAATGAAGAAAAGAATGAGTATTATTTTGAGTAACTCTTAGTCAATTAAAAATTATCAATTACGAATTACGAATTAAATTTTTTCTATCATTTTAGCTAAGGACGCCTTGAGGGGCGTCTTTTGTTTTTAAAAATTATCTGATAATTCTAAACATAAAAACTGAGAGGGCGGCCAATATGAAATAAGGAATAAATGAGGTGATTCCGAAATGGAAACCGACTATTATAATAAGACACATAAAGATGCGGCCGAAATCCAGAACAACTTCATGGTAAACAACATACTCATCAATTTCATGCCCTTTTTTTTGCGCATTTTTGTAAAATAGAGTATTAAAAGGCAGGTGACTGGCGGACTCGGAAAATTTATAAACACTATTATAAAGAAGGTACTGCAACGGGGTGGCTATTAAGGCATTGAAGACCCAGGCAAAACTATTTATTATAGAAGCTATGGACAGCACTTTTTTGTTGCCTTTTTTATCAGAAATCCAGCCGATAAAATAAATGAAGAATATTAACAACACCAGCGAAGCTGAAGTTATCCAGCCGATGGTTTCGAAATCTCCTATCACAACATAGATAAAAATGCTGAAAATAATGCCGATAACGACCGCCTCCATTCCTTCAAAAAAGAAAGCAAAAGTTGCGCGGATATTTTCTTTCTTAAATGGATATTTAAAAGTTTCCAGCCAAGTTAAAGAATAATGTTCGTATATCTCCGGCGAGAAAAATAACGGCAACATGGAGAAGAAAATTAAAATAGCTGAAATAGCAAATAAAACGTTAAATCCTGAGGTGGCGATTATTATACCGCCAAGCAAAGGAGCGGCCGCTTTAACCAGCGTGATTATGATATTTAAAGTGCTTACTTGCCGAGCAGTTTTTTTACTGTTGGTGAATTTAGCAAAATCAACATGTCGAGCAGGAAAAAATATCATTATATAAAGCACTCTGGAAATTCCGGCTAGAATTATAAAATTAAATCCATGAGATCCGGCAAGCATTAAAAATAAAAGATATAAACTTAAAAGGGGATTGCCAATCGCCATTGATTTTTTCAATCCCCATTTATCCAAAGTTCGGGCGGCGAAAGGAATGAATAGAATAATAGCTATATATTGAGGCAGGTAAAACAAAACAGTTTTAATAACTGATTGGTTAAAATATAAAAATACATAAATTGGTCCGAATAATCCAACCAGCCCGACAGCGAAATTTTTAATTGCCGACGACCAATAAAATTCATTCAGCTCTTTTTTAAGCGAATAATGGATATGGTCGGCGTGGCGTTCGTGCAAGGGCATACTTTTAGTTTATAAAGTCTGTAAAGTCCTTAAAGTCAAAAGTTTATATATAATAAAATTTATAATCCATTACATTATACATTATTTATTAATTTTTTATGTTATACTAATATTAGTCCAAAGTCTAAATTCCATAAAGTCAAAAGTAAAAATTATTTTATAACTTTATAGACTTTAGACTTTATGATTTTATGGACTAAATATATGGCATCAAAAATTTTATCAGCTACAGTTGTCGGTTTAGAGGGGGCGCTGGTTGAAGTGGAAGCGGAAACAGTTCCCGGACAGCTGGGAGCTTTTGTTATTGTCGGGTTGCCGGATACGGCTGTGCAGGAATCGCGCGAACGGGTTAGGAGCGCGGTCATAAACAGCAACCGCAGCTTTCCCCGCAAGAAGCTGGCAGTTAATTTGGCTCCGGCAGATTTAAAGAAGTCGGGGCCAAGCTATGATTTGCCGATAGCAATCAGCACCTTGCTCGTCGCCAAAAGAATAAAATTTATACCCACCGGCAAAGAAATTTTTATCGGCGAGCTGGCTTTAAACGGGCGGGTGCGTTCAGTGAATGGAATTTTATCAATCGCCATAACCGCTAAGAAATTGGGCATTAAGACATTATATGTGCCGGCTATTAATGCCAGCGAGGCAAAATTAGTCAGCGATATAGAGGTAATTCCGGTCCAGTCTTTAAAGCAATTAATAAACCATCTGGAAGGAAAAGAAAAAATTTTGCCGTTTAAAAAAACGAATATCAATTTTGAAATAGGGGAGTCTGTTAACGACATGATGCATGTTAAGGGCCAGGAACAGGCGAAGCGGGCGCTGGAAATTGCCGCCGCCGGAGCGCATAATGTCCTGATGTCCGGCCCGCCCGGTTCTGGGAAAACAATGCTGGCGCGCATTATGCCCTCAATATTGCCCAAGCTTAATTTAGAGGAGGCGCTGGAGATAACAAAGATTTACAGCGTTGCCGGACGCTTGCCGGGCGGGAAAGCCCTTATAACTACACGCCCTTTTCGCACTCCGCACCACACCGCTTCGGGCGCGGCTTTAGTCGGAGGGGGGAGCTGGCCGCGGCCGGGTGAAATTTCCCTGGCTCATCGCGGAGTTTTGTTTTTAGATGAGTTCGCGGAATTTCCTCGCCAAATTTTAGACAGTTTTCGCCAGCCGCTGGAAGACGGAATTGTTAATATTTCCCGCGCTTCCGGTTCGCTTCAGTTTCCGGCAAAATTTATTTTAATTGCTGCGATGAATCCGTGTCCCTGCGGATACAGAACCGATCCGGAAAGGCAGTGTTCCTGCACCTCCAGCCAGACTATAAATTACCAGAAGAAGATTTCCGGACCGATTTTAGATCGAATAGACCTGCACTTGGAAGTGCCGCGGCTTAAGTTTGAAAAGCTTGCTAGCGAAGAGACGGGTGAAAGCTCGGAAGAAATACGCAACCGGATAGAAAAAGCAAGAGAAATCCAATGGGAAAGATTCAGGGACAGCGGGATTATGGTAAATTCCGAAATGTCATCAAACCAGGTAAAAGAGTATTGCAAACTAAGCGATGAATCACAAAATTTAATTCGCAGCGCGGTAGAACAGCTTCATTTATCCGCCCGGGCTTATTATCGTATTTTAAAGCTAGCCCGCACAATTGCTGATTTAGCCGGAGAAAAACACATTAAGACGTCCTATATAGCGGAAGCTTTGCAATATCGGCCGAAAATGGAATGATTAATTATGAATTAAGAATTAGGAATTACGAATCCACCCGGCTCCTTTTTTTTATTTTAAAATTTGGTATAATAAATATATAAATTTATAATATCTAATTATTTTAATTGACCTAATTAAATCCCAATGGCCAATATTCAATTTCCCATTAAATTTACTATTTTAACCTTAATATCTATAATGTTGCTCACCTCTGCTTTTGGTTGCAAGGATAGTGTTAGCAAAGAAGAGGCGAACAAATTACAGTCTATAACCTTAAATTATTGGCGGGTTTGGGATGGGGAAGATACATTCAGCGATATTATCAGAGCTTATAAAGCGATTCATCCAAATATTACAATTAAATACAAGAAGCTTCGATATGAGGAGTATGAGCAAGAATTGATTGAAAGTTTCGCTGAAGACAGGGGGCCGGATATTCTTTCATTGCACGCCGGGTGGATGAATAGGTATAAAAATAAATTAGCGCCGTTGCCTGAGGAAATCACGATGGCTTATTCAACGGTAAGGGGAACGATTAAAAAAGAAGAGGTAGTAGAGCTTGCAACAAGCCGAACTCTGACTGCCGGACAAATCAAAGAGCAATTCATAGATACGGTTTATAATAATGCGGTTATCGGCGGTGAAATTTACGGTTTGCCGATGAGCGTTGATACCATGGTTTTATTTTATAACCGCGATTTATTAAACGGCGCCGGAATTACTGAAGTTCCCCAGTATTGGAATGATAAATTTTTGGAAGATGTAAAAAATTTAACCAGGCAAAATGAGGCCGGCGAAATTATACAGTCCGGCGCGGCGCTTGGAACCAGTGATAACATAGAAAGGTATAGCGATATTTTGTCTTTGTTAATGATGCAAAACGGCGCGCAGATGATTTCTGATGATGGAAGCAGGGTAACATTCCAAACGGCCTTAAGAGATTCAACTAACGCGGCTCCGGGGCTGGATGCCCTTCGTTTTTATACTGATTTTGCCAATCCTGTTAAGCAGGTTTATTCATGGAATAAGGAAATGCCAAATTCGCTGGAAGCTTTCGCACAGGGGCGGCTGGCAACATTTTTCGGCTATGCCTACCATTTGCCCATGATAGAGACGCGCGCTCCACGGCTTAATTTCGGAATCAGTCCGATGCTGCAGATAGAAGGCAATGTTAATCAGATGAATTTTGCTAATTTTTGGCTGGAATCAGTTTCCAATAAAAGCGCTTATCAGGATGAGGCGTGGGATTTTATCCAGTTTGCGGTTAAAGCGGAGAATGCGCAGAGCTATCTAGCCAAAGCCAAAAAACCGACAGCTTTAAGGTCTTTAATAAATCAGCAAAAGGCTGATGATGATTTAGCAATTTTTGCCAATCAGCTTTTAACATCAAAAACATGGTATAGGGGGAATGATTATAATGCGGCTGAAGTCATAATTGGGGAAATGATAGACGAAGCTCTAATAGCGGAAACCGAGGATCTAAATAAAATAATAAGTTCCGGCGCCTATCGAGTGCAGCAAACACTCAAGTAACAAGTAACAAGTAACAAGTAACAAGTAACAAGTTACAATTACGAATTACGAATTACGAATTACGAATTACGAATTACGAATTACGAATTACGAATTACGAATTACGAATGATGAAGAATTATGAGATTATTTAAAAAAACAAAAAAGCCCACCCTCGCTAAAGCTAGGGATGACAAGCAAGAAAACAAAAAAATAAGAACAATAATTATTATTGGAATTGCTTTTTTGCTTTTTTGCTTTTTTGTTAATATTGGTTATGCGGCGATTGTACCGTATTCTGATTCAAGCGATGGGTCAAATGAAACATATAGGACGGGCAATTATGAACTTAATGATTTTATCCGGATAGCTTTTAACGCATCCCAATTTATTTTAGGAATAGTTGGCAGTTTAACGTTATTAATGTTCATATACGGCGGTGTTTGGATGATAATATCGCAGGGTAACAGCCAAGAAATTGAAAAAGCTAAAACTATATTAAAAAATGCCGTTATTGGGTTAGTAATAGTTTTTACCAGTTGGAGCATTATAAATTTCGCGATAAGGGCTCTGGTGCCGGATGGAAATTTAGGCGGAAAGCCATGGTATCAGTTAGCAAAGTAAAACATATTTTAATCCATGTTAATATAAAAGGGGACTTAAAGGAGAGTTTCCTTTTTTACTCTCCGCAAATCTGCGAATCCAGTACAAATACTACAAATTAGTTATAAAATATCAATATTAATTAAAATTTGTGATATTTGTAATGGATTTGTTAATTTGTGGATTGGGGAGTTAATGAGCAGTATGGCTAAGTTTATATTTCGAAAAAAAGAAATTATTGATTTTACTCTTGGAGAAATATTGCAGGAACAGAGAAAAAGGGAAAAAATTAATTTAGAAAAAGCCGCTAAAGATGTTAAAATTGATATAAAATATTTGCAATCCTTAGAAAATGGAGATTACGACAAATTACCCCAGGGGATATACGGCAAAAGTTTTTTGCGTGAATATTGCGATTATTTAGGGCTTAATTATAAAGATTTAGCGAGAATATACGACCAAGAGAATAATCTGGAAAATATTTCTGAAAAAGGAGATGAAGTTTTTAGCCATAAGCGCGCGAAAAAAAGTTATTTTTTATCCTTGCCTAAAATAATCCGCAATATTATACTGGTGTTAGTTGTAGTAGCAGGATTTTTTTATTTAGGATTAAAGTTTAAAGAAATAGTGGCTCCTCCGGAAATTATAATTGATTTTCCTCCTGAAAATTATATTACTAAAGAATCAAAAATAAGCATTAAAGGAAAAGTAGACGGCGATGCCAGGGTTTTTATAAACGATGAGGAAATATTAAGCAGCAAGGCCGGCGAGTTTGACAAAGCCATTGACCTGAAAAATGGTATTAATATTATAAAAATTAAAGCCAGTAAAAGATATGGGAAAGACGCTGAAGTTGTAAGGCAAGTGCTAGTTAAGTAAAAAGTCCATAAAGTCCATAAAGTCATAAAGTAAACAACTTGTCTGCCGGTAGACAAGCTTTTGACTTTATAGACTTTATAAACTTTTAACTAAATTTTATGCCAAAACCAAAAGAAAACAAGGAGGATATTAATGAAAATAATGAAGGAGAAACAAAAAATAGATTCAGCAATGAAAGAAAAAAAGCCGCGGAAGATGCAGTCAGCCAAATTAAACAACGCTTTGGCGAGGGCGCGATTATGAGATTAGGAGAGGCGAAAGGAATGGTGGTGGAGGGGGTGCCGACCGGATGTTTAAGTTTGGATATCGCATTGGGGAACGGCATGCCGCGCGGGCGCATTATTGAAATATTTGGTCCTGAATCATCGGGCAAGACAACTTTAGCCCAACATGTGGTGGCGGAGGTGCAGAAATTAGGCGGAACAGCCGCCTTCGTTGACGCTGAACACGCGCTTGACCCCGACTATGCAAAAAAAATTGGAGTAAACATAAATGAAATGTTAATCTCCCAGCCGGATACTGGCGAACAGGCCTTGGAAATAGTAGAAACTTTGGTGCGTTCCAACGCGGTTGATGTAATAGTTATAGATTCAGTTGCGGCTTTAGTGCCAAAGGCAGAAATTGAAGGGGATATGGGAGATAGCCACATGGGCCTGCAGGCTCGCTTAATGTCGCAGGCCTTGCGCAAGCTTTCGGGCGTTGTTTCTAAATCGCAGACAGTAGTAATTTTTATCAATCAAATCAGGCATAAGATAGGCGTATTTTTTGGCAATCCGGAGATTACTCCCGGCGGCAACGCGCTGAAATTTTATTGTTCAGTCAGGGTCGAGGTAAGGCGCAGTGCGCAGATTAAGCAGGCGGAAAAAATTATCGGCAACCGAGTTAAAGTTAAAATTGTTAAAAATAAAGTGGCGCCGCCTTTTCGCACAACCGAATTTGACATAATGTACAATGAAGGAATTTCCATATCGGGAGATTTATTGGATGTTGGAATAGTTTACGGTGTAATTAATAAATCCGGAAATTCTTACAGCTACGGCGAAGAAAAATTTGGTGTTGGGCGGGAAACCGCCAAAGCTTATTTACGCGCTAATCCAAAATTAATGAAAGAATTGCGCAAGAAGATTTTAAGTGAAGTAATGGCGAGAGAAGTGGAATAATAGGAATTACGAATAATGAATTAGGAATTATGTATAAAAAAACGCCCCAAATAGGGAGTTTTTTTATTTTAGAATTTTGGTCGAGTTGTTTTTTTGCAAAACTTTTTTCAAATATTGCCCGGTATAGCTATTTTTAATTTTTGCCACTTCTTTGGGCGTGCCCTCGGCAACTACATAGCCGCCCCTACCGCCTCCTTCGGGACCGAGATCAATAATATGGTCAACGGATTTTATCACATCCATATTATGCTCAATAATTAAAACCGTATTTCCTTTATCAACCAGTTTTTGCAGAATGTTTAATAATTTTTTAATATCTTCAAAATGGAGGCCGGTGGTCGGCTCATCTAAAATATATAATGTGCGCCCGGTTTCCCTGCGGGAGAGTTCGGCCGCCAGTTTTACCCGCTGCGCTTCTCCGCCCGAAAGCGTCGTGGCTGATTGCCCGAGTCTTATGTATCCCAAGCCAACCTCATCAAGCGTTTTTAATTTCTGTAATATGGCTTCATGCCCTCCATTTCCCAATGAATTTATATTAATAGCGCGGAAGAATTCTATCGCCTCCAGCACAGTCATATCTAGAATATCGGCAATATTTTTATCTTTATAATAGATATCTAAAATATCTTTTTGGTATCTTCGTCCCCCGCACGACTTGCATTTAACATAAACGTCAGACAGGAACTGCATATCAATTTTAGTGTAGCCGTCTCCGGAACAGGCCTCGCAGCGGCCGCCGACAACGTTAAAACTGAAGTGGCTGGGATTTAAATTCTTTAGTTTTGATTCTGGCAGCCCGGCGTATAAATCGCGAATATAGGAAAAGGCGGTTGTGTAAGTCGCCGGGTTAGAGCGCGGCGTGCGGCCTATGGGGGATTGGTCGATGGTAATTACTTTATCAATATTTTCCAACCCCTCTATTTTTTTATGCCGGCCGGGCTCTTCCTTGGCCCGATAATATTTTTTATTCAGCGCCCTTGATAAAATATCAGTCATTAGGGTTGATTTTCCCGAGCCGGAAACGCCGGTTAAAGCTATGAATTTTCCCAGCGGGAATTCAATATTGATATTTTTTAAATTATTTTGGGAAGCGCCTATTATTTTTAATTTTTTGCCGTTTCCTTCACGGTATTTTTCCGGTTTGGCAATTTTTTTTCTGCCGGTAATATATTGGCCGGTAAGCGATTTGGGGTCGCGTTTTATTTCTTCCGGTGTTCCGGCGGAAACCACTAGTCCGCCGTAGCTGCCCGCTCCCGGGCCGATATCAATAATATAATCAGCCGCCGACATAGTCGCTTCGTCATGTTCAACCACAATAACGGTATTTTCCAAGTCCCGAAGATTTCTTAAAGTAGCTAATAATTTTTCCAGATCTTTGGAGTGCATGCCGATAGACGGCTCGTCCAAAATGTAAGTTACGTTTATCAAATTAGAAGAAAGCTGGGTCGCCAGTTTTACGCGCTGGGCTTCTCCGCCGGAAAGAGTGTTCATTGCCCGGTCAATTGTAATATATCCAAGGCCGGCTTGCTCCAAAGATTTTAAGCGCAATGATATTTCTTTAAATATAGGTTCAGCCACTTTTTTATGGCCGTTATTTAGTTTTTCAGCGCAAGTCTCAACTTTTTCAATAGCAGAATCAATCGTTAAGCCGCTGATGTCGGAAATATTTATATCATTTATTTTAACCGCTAAAAATTCCGGGCGCAGGCGTTTTCCGCCACACTCGGAACAAATATCAGTTTTCATATATTGTTCAATATCTTGTTTTATGGACGAAGAGTCGGTTTTTTGCCAGCGCTCTTCCAAGATGGTAATAATTCCCGGAAAATTTTCTTTACCCCGCAGAACAATATTCATCTGCTGTTCATTCAGATTTTTTATCGGCGTATTAATGGAAAATTTATTTTTTCGAGCAACTTCATCCAATTGCCCCAGATGCTCATTATATTGCCCGTTATTTTTCGGCCAAGGCCTTATGGCACCCTCGCTAATGCTTAATTTTTCATTAAAAAGGCACCTTGGGTCAAGATGCAGATTATCTCCCAAGCCCTTACAGGTCGGGCATGCTCCATGGGGAGAGTTAAATGAGAAATGCTTCGGTTCCAAATCATCCAAAGTATAGCCGCTTTCCAGGCAGGTCCAGATAGTTGAGTAAGTTTTTTCATTTTTTCCGGCCAAGACAGTAATTAGGCCGTTGCTTAAATCAAGGCCTTTTTTAACATGTTTTTGCAATTCAAATTTATCATTGGAAAAATTTCCATGGGCGATAATTATTTCCAGCGTGTGCGGTTTATCGCTGATTTTTATCTCTTCCCCGTTTAAATTTAAAACAGCGCCGTCAAGCCGAACATGGGTAAATCCGGCCTTAGACAAACGCTGTATTATTTTTTTATCATCAATTATTTTTTCCCGGAACAGCGGAGAAAGCAGAGCGATAGTTTCTTTATTTTTAGAAATTTCCCTAACAATATCCTCCACTGTTTGTTTGGCCATTGCTTTTTTAGTCTGCGGGCAATGGGGTATGCCGATGCGGGCGAAAACCAGTCGGAGCAAATCATAAATTTCTGTTGCCGTTCCCACCGTAGAACGGGGATTGTTAATGTTATTTTTTTGGTTAATAGCGATTGTCGGAGTCAACCCGGTTATTTGGTCAACATCCGGCTTGTCCATCAAATCTACATACTGTTTAGCATAGCTTGATAAGCTTTCCATGTAACGCCTCTGCCCCTCGGCATAAATAGTATCAAAGGCGAGAGAAGATTTGCCCGAACCGGAAAGACCGGTAATGACGACTAATTTATGCCGCGGAATTTCCACATCAATGTTTTTTAGGTTGTTGGTGCGGGCGCCTTTAATGGAGATGACCTTATTAGTCATAAAGTTGAAAGTTGAAAGTAAAAAATATGAAGCAGTAATTAAACGAAATTTATTATACAGGATATTTTTATATTTGGCAAGAGTTTATATGAATTAAGAATTATGAATATACGAATACGATAAATAGAGTTTTTGTCAAAGTTGTAGGAATAAGCATATGTGTTAAAATACTTATAACTTAAAACTTAAAACTTACAACTGAAATATGGAAACTTTACTCACAATTTTAGTATTGATTTTGACCGCCGTAATTATCGGGATGTTTTTTATGATGCAAAAGAAGCTGAGCGGAAGTAAAGACGACCAATCGATGTTAATGATGCAGCAGCAGCTTAATAAGATTACTGAAACAATGGATTATAAATTAAGCGAGGTTCACAAAGCGAATCAGGACCAATTCGGCAAGACTACCGGCATTATGAGCGCGGTTACCAATCAGGCGCAGAAGATGTTATCCGATATCCATAAGCAAAGCCAGGACGCGATTTCCGCGGTTACAGAAAAATTGACAAAATTAGACGAGACGAATAAACAGGTGATGGGATTTGCCGGACAATTGCAGTCGTTGGAGGATGTATTAAAAAATCCCAAGCACCGCGGAGTTCTTGGAGAATACCAATTAGAGATGGTTTTAAAAAATGTTTTGCCGCCGAATGCCTATAAAATGCAGTATGAATTTAAAGATGGGGATATAGTGGACGCGGCAGTTTTTGTAAAAGAGAAAATCATTCCCATTGATTCAAAATTTTCACTAGAGAATTATAATCGGATTGTGCAGGAAAAAGATGAGAATATCCGAGTCCAGCTGGAAAAAGAATTTAAACTGGATTTAAAAAAACGGATTGACGAGACCGCCAAATATATCAAGCCCAAAGAGGGAACCATGGACTTTGCTTTTATGTTTATTCCGGC
>JBAZGH010000002.1:18038-64194 GCA_041652935.1 Patescibacteria group bacterium
ATTTATTAATTAACCAAGTCGGCGCCATAAAAGTTAATACCCGAGATTTGATTGAATACGCTTTCCGCGATAAGCATGTTATAATTGTATCGCCGACTTCTTTCCACGCTTATTTGCAGACTGTTCTACAGGGTTTGCGCGCCCTTAAAATAGAGGAGAGCGCCAAGGAGATCCGCAAGAATGTTGAGATGCTGCAAAGGCACATATTAAGTTATGAAGAATATCTGAAAAAATTAGGAGGTCATCTAAGCACCACAGTCAGCACTTACAATAATGCCTACAAAGAATTCAAAAAAATAGATAAAGATGTGGCTCGGGTTACTGACGGCAAATCAGAGGTTGAGCCGTTGATTTTAGATAAACCAAAAATTGAGTCACAAAGTTAAAAGTTTAAAAGTTATAAAGTTTATAAGAAAAAGATTATTTCAAGGCGACTTTATGAACTTTGCAACTTTATAAACTTTTAACTAAATTTCCCCATGCTTGTCTCAACTTTCGCCAGTTTGCGCGAAGTAACATTTGATTTAAATCATGAATTAAAGCGTGATTTTATTTCTGATCCGAATTCAAACTCAAATAGCGAGTTGGAGCTTGCTGTTAAAAAAACCTTAGTTTTTTTTAATATTTTTGACTACCCATTAACCGATTGGGAAATTTACAAATACCTTTGGGTAGGTGATTTAAATCGGAAAAGCTTTAATTACGGAGAGATAAAATACGTTTTAAACAGCGCTCCGGACGGCATTGCGCATCAGGACGGTTTTTATTTTCTGAGCGGCGGGGAGGAGTTAGTTTTATTAAGAAAGGAAAGGCAGATTATATCCCGGAAAAAATACAAGCGCGCTTTACGAGTCATTAAAATTTTAAGCGTATTGCCTTTTGTTAAAATGATAGCCGTCTGCAACACACTGGCCTACGATAACGTCCGCGACGACAGCGACATAGATTTATTCATAGTAACGGCGAAAGATAAAATTTGGACAGCCCGTTTTTATTCTTTGGCGCTGTTGAAATTATTGCGGCTTCGCCCGGAAAAAGACAATAAGAAAGACAAGTTTTGTTTGAATTTTTTTATTAGCGAAGATAATTTGAATTTGCAAAAATTAACCATAGAAAATGATATTTATTTTGCCTATTGGCTGAAGCAGCTTCTCCCGGTTTATAACGATGAAATTTTTAAAAAATTAGTTGAAGAAAATAAAGATATCGGCCAATTAATAAATAATAATTCTCCCGCTGGATTTTTTAACAAGCGCAAGGTAAGGCAGGGCGTAATTATCCAAGGGCTTAAAAGCATGCTGGAGGTTTTAAATGCCTGGGGATGGATGGAAAAATTATTAAAGCTTATCCAGCTTAAAATTATGCCTCGGAATATGATAGCGAAATCAGAAGAGGGCACGGGGGTTGTGATTAATGATAAGGTTTTAAAATTTCATGTTGACGATAGGAGGGGAGATATTAGAAATGAATGGGAAAAAGTAACCAGTAACCAGTAACCAGTCTTTATTTATTATGTTTTTTATAAAATGAAGAAAATAAAATTCATTTTAAGAAGTCGAGAATATTTGTTATATCTTTTGATTTTTTTATTGCCGCTGCAGACGCGATGGATGTTCAAGCTGGGGGAGTTGAATGGGGGATATTATGAATACGCCACATATAGTTTGTATGCCGTAGATGTTTTAATAATAGTTTTGTTGTTATTTGTTTTTTTTAATTTAGTTAAAGTCAAAAGTCAAAAGCCTGCCTCGTCGGCAGACGGGTCAAAAGTCAAAAGTGATTTTCTTTGGATTTTAATAGGAGGATTGGAATTATTTATTTTTATCTCCATCGCCGTTGCTCCCGATAAATTATTGGCGCTATATGGATATGGCAGATTTTTAGTGGGTATTGGATTATTTTTTGCGATCACTCAGATTAAATATGATAAAATTAAATTATATTGGGCTATAGTTTTTTCCGGTTTTATCCAATCAATTTTAGCCATGCAGCAATTTGTCTCACAGCAAGTATATGGCAATAAATGGCTGGGGATGGCTTCGCAATACTCATCTGATTTAGGTGTTTCGGTAGTTGATAATGGTTTCAGGCGCTGGCTGAGGGTTTATGGCAGTTTGCCCCACCCGAATATTTTAGGAGGATTTTTGGCGATAGTTTTGTTGATTAATGTTATTTTGTACTTCAATTTATATAAAAAGTTTAAGGATGCTATCAACCGGAATCAGGAATCGGGAATCGGGAATCAGGCGGGATTATTATTAGGTTTAATATTTTTTGTAATAAATTTTGTCGGCTTGATTTTAACTTTTTCCCGCAGCGCTTGGCTTGGATTTTTAGCCGGTTTTATTATTTTACTTCTTTTAATTGTAAAGAAATACGGCCGAACTGGTTTATTAAATATAAGTAAATTTATTTTTATAATTATAGCGCTATGCTGTTTGGCCGGTTATATTTTAAATGAACCAATGAAAACCAGGTTGGGAATGGACAGCCGGCTGGAAAATAAATCAATCCAAGAAAGAACCGGTTATGCCGCGGATGCAAAAGAGGTTATTAAAAATAATTGGCTGTTTGGGGTTGGCGTCAAGAATTACGGGTTGACAGTCCATAATCAGATTAATTCCGAACGCTCGGTTTATGAATATGAACCAACCCATAATGTATTTTTATTAGTTTGGGCAGAAACGGGAATTTTGGGCTTGTTGGCATTTGTTATTTTATTAATTTATTTATTATCAAATGCGTTGAAAAATGAAAGTTACGGCAAGACAACATTAATTTTTGCGCTAACCGCAATGATGGTTTTTGACCATTGGTGGTGGAGCTTGAATTTTGGTATAATTTTATTTTGGTTAGTGATGGGGATGGCGTACAAAAAAGATAATTCAATATAGAAATATTAAAAATTGCCAATTTTCAATGATCAATTACCAATGATCAATTGGAAATCAAATAATTGAAAATTCATTTGAAATTGTAAATTGGTAATTGAAAATTGAAAATATGTTAATCGACCTACAACTTCATTCAGTTAATTCGGACGGCTATCTGGAGCCGGGCGAGGTGGCAAGGTTATGCCAAGAACGCGGAGTAAAAATCGCCAGCTTAACGGACCACAATACAGTCAGCGGGCAGGAAGAGTTTAAGCGCGCCTGCAAGCAGTATGGAATTAAAGTAATACCGGGCATGGAGCTTTATGTTACGCTTAAAAATAGGCATATGAACTTGCTTTGGTATAATTTTGATATTGATAATCCGGAGCTGCATAAAATTCTGCGTGAAACCCAAAAAAGGAGAAAAAGTTATGCCCGCAGGATTTTGGAAAAATTGGCGAAAAAGGGATACACGATTGATGTTAACGCTATTTTAGACAAGCATAACCATTATTTACCCATTAACCATATTGTAGACAGCTTTCATGATTTGAATAAGAAAAAAATACAGCAGGAATTCGGCCGCCAGTATGTAACCACTACTGAAATCATCCGCCATTATTTCCGCAGCTCAGTTAAAGTGCGATTACATGAAAGCTATATTAATATTGAGCGCGTTTTTAAATTGCGGCAGAAAGTCGGCGGGCAGTTAGTTTTATGCCATCCATGCAAGTTTAAGTGGGTTGAACGAGATGTTGTAAAAGGATTAGTTGATATGGGTTTGGATGGAATAGAAGTTTTATCTCCGCACCATTCTTGGAACGCTATCAGTTACTTGCAAGCTTTAGCCGAACAGTATAAACTCATTATGACCGGCGGCAGCGACTTCCATTTGTTTGAAAAAGAAAAATATTTTAAGATAAAAAGCTCCTGGGATTATTTTGCGATAGACAGTAAAATGCTTAAAGACATCTCAAAAATTATATGAAGAAAAAATTAAAAATAGCCATAATATTTCGGCCAGATGTAAGAATCCAGATACCAACTTTAGGCGGAATGAGCAATTTCGTCTATTTTTTATCCAAAGGATTAAAAGCGCGCGGCCATGACGTTACTGTTTTTGGCGGAAGAAATTCAAAACTTGCCAGAGGAGTTAAGCTGGAGAAATGCCTTATCAATGAAGACGGAGCGAATATATATGATGCCGGAGAAAATTTTCGTTCAGTTGTTAAAAAAGGGGCAAACAGTTTGGATGAAGCGATTAATATGTCCTTTGGCGATTTAAGCAAAAGGTTTGATTATAAGATTGAGCATTACTTGAGCGCTTTTAGCAAGATAAAAGCCGGCAATTTTGACGCAGTCCATATAATAAGCTATGAAATTGTCGGGTTGTATCCGGCGCTTTTCTCCGTTGTGCCGGCGGTTGTCAGTTTTCACGGCCATCATGATTATTATTCAAAAGAGCAGAAACGCTGGCTGGATTTTGTTAAAGATAATTATAAAAGTTTGAATTGCAGTTTTGTGTCAGTTTCTAGATTTATTCAGAAAGAATACGTTAAATTTATAAAATCAGAGCTAATTTATAATGCAATCGACATCAAACCGTATAAGCTGCAAAAAAATAAAAAAGATTACATTGCTTTTCTGGGGCGGATAGACGCTAAAAAGGGGCTGGAGTTTACTATTAAATTCTCTAAAAAATACCAAGTGCCGCTGATTATTGCCGGCAATATTTCCAATAAATGGTATTTTGAAGATAAAATTAAGCCATATATTGACAGCAAATTGATTAAGTTTATCGGCTTGGTTAATGAAAAGCAAAAAAATAAATTATTGGGTGGCGCTAAATGCTTTTTTATGCCGACGCGCTATAAAGAGGCGTTCGGCCGAGTAATAGTTGAAGCGCTGGCCTGTGGAACCCCGGTAATCGGATTCAAAAACGGGGCGGTGCCAGAGTTAGTTATCAATAATAAAACCGGATTTGTTATAAAAGAGGATGATATGGGGGGGGCAAAAAAAGCTTTTGATAAAATTGAGCAAATAAAGCCGGAGGTCTGCCGGAAATTCGTGGAAGATAATTTTACGATAGAGAGGTTAGCTGGAGAATACGAAGCGCTGTATAGAAAAATTTCTAATTAACCTCATTATTCTAAAAATTATCAATGACCAATTTTCAATAACCATTCAATATCCAAATCTCAATTTCCAATTGTTTATTGGATATTGGTCATTGATTGGAAATTGGACATTGATAATTGATCATTTATTGGGTCAATTAGAATAATTGAAAATTATAATTATGCTTAGAATAAAGAAAAATAAAAATCTTACTATCGCCGTCGGCCAGGCCTGGTTTCGGGCCTGGAAAGATTATAACGGGCATTTGAAAAAAATGGGCGTTAGGACTGTGGTGGTGGATTTATGGAATCCTGGTTGGGCGCAGCGGCTGGAAAAAATTAAAGGTAAGGTTGACGCCTATCTATGGCACTCAGATACTTGGGAGGAAAATTATCGGCGCATCCACGACCGTATTTTTTATATTGCCAATTTTATCAAAAAGCCGGTTTTTCCCGATTTAAATATGTATTATTCCTATAATGATAAAATTAAGCAGTATGAAATATTTAAGGCGAAGAAGCTGCCGATGATTGAAACTTATATGGCAATTGAAGAGGGGAGGGCGTTGGGATTGGCGGAGGAAATTAAATATCCAATAATCATTAAAGACGCTTACAGCGCCGGCGGAGACGGAGTTTATAAAATTGAAAATAAAGCTGAGTTTAAAAAAACAGTTAAGCAAATTTTTTCCCCCTCCGGGTTTGGGAAAAAAGTCGGCTATGGCGGGATAAAAAATTATTTATACGCGCAAAAATTTATTCCCAATATGAAGCGGGATTTGCGCATTATTACCATTGGAGGCAAATGCGCCTGCGCTTACTGGCGCGTTGGAACGGAATGGAAGCATAATATCTGCAAAGGCGCTAAGCTTGATTTTAACGGCGTGCCCAAGCGGGCGATTGATTTTTGTGTTAAAATATCTAAAGAAAATAAATTCCATTGGATGAGCTACGATTTATTTATTTTGCCCAATGGAAAAATAAAGCTGATAGAATGGTCTTGTAATTTTGGAGTTAAGGGGCCGAGGGAGCAAGGGGTTGATGTCAGGGAGATGCAGATGGAGTATCTAGTAAAATTACTAACTTCTAATTAGTTTAATTTAAATTAATCCAATTGCACTAATTATTCTAATTAACCTATTAAATTACCAATTACCAATGCCCAATTTCCAATCAATGACCAATATTCAATAACCAATTGGAAATTGATTTGGATATTGAATGGTCATTGGAAATTGGGCATTGAAAATTTTTGGGATAATTTGAGCAATTAGAAATTTATGAAAATAGTATTTTTATCTGCCGAATGCGCGCCGTTTATTAAAGCGGGCGGGTTAGGGGATGTTGTCGGATCTTTACCGCCGGCGCTGGCAAAATTAAAAATTAAGCCGGTTATTTTTTTGCCGTTAAATAAAGATGTTTCTGTTAAAAAATGGAAACTGCGAAAATTGCGTAAATTTAAAATCAGCTATGATGAAAAGAGCGAACAAGTTGAAATTTTTAAAACATTGCTTCCAAACTCAAAGATAGAAGTTTATTTTTTATCCAATCAAAAATATTTCAATAAAGAAGATGCTTATTCGGGAGGACTAAAAAAGTTTTTATTTTACAGTTTAGCCAGCCTGGAGGCGATGAAAGTTTTATCCGCCCAAGGCGGAGTAAACAAAATAAAACCGGATATTATCCATTGCCATGACCATCAAACTGGCATGACCTTTAATATTCTAAAATCTATTTACAAGAATGATAATTTTTTTAAACAGATAAAAACTGTTTTCACTATCCATAATTTAAATTATCAAGGCAAGAGAGACCCGGTTATTTTGGATAAAATTGACCATGATATTGAGAAATTAGCTTCCGTGGCTAATGATATTAAAGACGGCGATATAAATTTTATGGTGCAGGGGATATTAAGCTCTGATGCAGTAACTACTGTCAGCCCGACTTATGCCAAAGAAATTTTAAAGCCTGAGCTTGGAGTCGGCCTGGATAAAATTTTAATAAAAAGAAAAAAGGATTTGAGGGGAATTATAAATGGAATTGATATGGATATGTTTAATCCGGTTACTGATAAAAACTTAAGGTATAATTATAACGCGCAAAATTTGGAAGGCAACACGTCCAAGCTACGCTGGGCGGGCAAGGCAAAAAATAAGGCGTGGCTACAGAAAAAAGTTGGGTTGCCAATTGATGCCAGTAAGCCATTGGTTGGTTTTATTTCGCGGTTAGTATGGCAGAAAGGAATTGATTTAATTACAGACGAGATGGTGGAGAATTTGGATTGCCAATTTATCGTTTTGGGAACCGGAGAAGATCGCTATCATAAGCATTTAAAACAATTAGCTAAAAAATATCCAGATAAATTTTCCGCCCAAATTACATTCAGCGTGGAAACAGCCAGCCAGATTTACGCCGCCAGCGATATGTTTTTAATGCCTTCCCGCTATGAGCCCTGCGGGTTGGGGCAGATGATTGCGATGCGTTATGGCAGCGTGCCAATCGTGCGGGCGACTGGAGGATTGCGCGACACAGTCAGAGATTTTAGATTTTCGATTTCAGATTTTAGATTGGCAAACGGATTTGTTTTTGATAAATTCAGCAGTTTGGAATTGGAAAAAATTTTGCAACGAGCAATTAATATCTATCAAAATAATCCAAAAGTTTGGCGGAAACTGCAACTGAACGGCATGAAAGAAGATTTTTCATGGAAGAAACCGGCTAGAGAATATGTGAAATTGTATAAATCAGTAATAAGTAAATAGTAGCCAGTAACCAGTAACCAGAATTCAAAAAACACCCCGTGGAGGCGTTTTCTATCCACTAGTTACTAATTGCTGATTACGAGTTACTATTATTATTTCCGATAAAACTTTGCCGCCTCTTCCGGTGAAACGGAATTAATGACAATGCCGGAGCCAAGCTCAACGCCAGCCCAGACCGAGTCGCGGGGCTGGATTTTTATATAGAAGTATTGGTTGGGATTTGAGATAACTTGATGCATGAAAAAATTATACGATACATCAATAGAATTAAGTTTTGATAAAATTAATTTTAACGCTTTGGCAAAAGAATTTATTTCCTCATCATTTAATTCAGTTATATTATCAATAAAACGATTAGGAAAGAGCCAGGCCTCGTAATGATACTGCGAAGCATAAGGGCAGAAAGCGGAAGCGAATTTATCTTTAAAAATTTTTCGTTTGCTTTTACTTTCCTTCTTTATTATATCAGCATAAGCGTTGCGCTTGTGCTTAGTATGATAATGTTCGGCGGCAGTCATTTCTTCCTGAACATCTGGAGGTATAATGTCTGTTGCAAAGACTTGCGAATGGGCGTGCGTAATAGAGGCGCCAGCTTTGGAGCCATTGTTTTTAAAAACTAGAATATAATCTATTTTTTTTATTTTACTTAAAGCAGCAGTTCTTTTTTGGTGCATTCTTAAAACATTTCCAATTTCTTCAATTGACAACTCTCCCAGCTCAACTCCGTGCTTGGCTGTTTCAATAATTACCTCCTGTTCACCATAGGCCTTTTTATTATTTAAAGTAACAGCCGGAAATTTATTTTTAATCGCAGTTATGGGGCTCTTGTTTTCTCCGCAGCATTTATCAACTATTAATTTTTTTTCAATATTTCCCGGGCAGAAAACACATTTTTTGTCCCGATGCAAAACGGTTTGCTCGGAGATATCCCTGGGACGTTTTGCCCGCCCGGGAGTGATGATGACATACTTATTTAGAAGATAGTCTTTTCTTAGTTCAGATTTCATTTTTATAAGACAGATAAGCGCGGATTAGAGACAGATAAGCACGGAGCGCGGATATGCGGTGATATTATATTATCGCATATCTGTGCTCCGTAAAAATCCGTAGTAAATCTGTGTTAATTTGTAAAATATAATTAAATTAGCTGAATTTTAATATGGAAAGAATGTTTTATAATAAGGAAATTATATCAAAAATAGACGGTCTTGACAATTTTAGCTTAATTGTATTAATATGTATTGACATAAGCGTTAGCACTCTCATTTAACAAGTGCTAAAAGGCCTAAAAAATTATTCTAAAGAAATTATTATTTATTAATTTTTTAAATCTATGCAAATTAAACCTTTGGGCGACAAAGTTGTCGTAAAAGCAAACACTAAAGAAGAAGTAACAAAATCGGGCATTGTATTGCCAGATACCGCCGATAAAGAGCGTCCGGAACAGGGAGAGGTAATCGCGGTCGGACCGGGAAAAATTTCTGAAAACGGCCAACATCAGGAGATGAACGTAAAAGTCGGCGATAAAATTTTATTTAAAAAATATTCTCCGGACGAGTTTAAAATTGACGGAGAGGAACTGCTTGTTCTAAGTGAAAGCGATATTATTGGAATTATAGAATAGAATTTTTAATTTTGTAATTCTTAATTTTTAAATAAATCTTAAATTTTAATTTTTAAAAATTAGAGCATTGGATATTATTTAAAAATTATAAAATTAAAAATTTATAAACTAACAAATTAACAAAACAAAAAATATGGCAAAACAAATTATCTACAACGAAGATGCGCGCCGGGCGCTTAAGCGCGGCGTTGATAAACTGGCTAACGCGGTCAAAGTAACCCTGGGTCCTAAAGGCCGCAATGTAGTTTTAGAAAAAAGTTTTGGTTCGCCCGTAATCACTAAAGACGGAGTAACGGTTGCCAAAGAAATTGAGTTAGAAGATAAATTTGAAAATATCGGAGCGGAAATTATTAAAGAAGCCGCTTCAAAGACAAATGACGTTGCCGGAGACGGAACCACTACCGCAACTATTTTAGCCCAGGCGATGATTACCGAGGGCTTAAAAATAGTATCAGCCGGAGCCAATCCGATTGAAATCCGCAATGGGATTGAAAAAAAGGTAGAGCAGATAATTTCAAGATTAAAAGAAATGAGCAAACAGATTTCCACCAAGGAGGAAATTGCCCAGGTTGCTTCAATTTCAGCCAATGACAAAGAAATAGGCGGAATTATTGCCGAGGCAATGGAAGCGGTCGGCAAAGACGGCGTTATTACCGTTGAAGAGGGGCAGCACTTCGGCGTTGAAAAGGAGGTTGTTGAAGGCATGCAGTTTGATAAAGGATATATAACGCCCTACATGGTTACCAATCCGGACAAGATGCAATCAGAATTTAATGAACCCTATATTTTAATTACTGACAAAAAGATAGCCGCTATAAATGATGTATTGCCGTTGCTGGAAAAATTAGCCCAAAGCGGCAGAAAAGATTTAGTAATTGTCGCCGAAGATATTGAGGGCGAGGCCTTGGCTACTTTTATAGTCAACAAATTGCGCGGCACCTTCAATGTGTTGGCGATTAAAGCTCCCGGATTCGGAGATCGCCGTAAAGCGATGCTTGAAGATATCGCCACAGTAACCGGCGGCAGGGTAATTTCAGAAGAAGTTGGTTTAAAATTGGAAAATGCCGATATCAGCGATTTAGGCCAGGCCAGAAAAGTTGTCGCTACTAAGGACAACACTACTATTGTCGAGGGCAAGGGAGACAGGGGGACTATAGACAGCCGAATAAATCAAATTAAAAAAGAAATAGAAATTTCAGACAGCGATTTTGATAAAGAAAAATTACAGGAACGTTTGGCTAAGTTAGCCGGCGGAGTAGCGGTTATAAAAGTGGGAGCGGCTACCGAAACGGAAATGAAAGAGAAAAAAGACCGCATTGAAGACGCGCTTAACGCCACCAAAGCAGCGGTTGAAGAGGGCGTAGTTTTGGGCGGAGGTTTGGCGCTGGCAGTTGCCGGCGAGGCATTTAAAGAGTTGGCTGAAAAAAAAGACGATAATCCCGGCGCCCGAATTGTTGACAACGCGATTTTAGAGCCGATAAAGCAAATTGTAAATAATGCCGGCAAGGACGGGTCATTGATTCTATACAACATAATCGTCCACCACCAAAAGGGGCAGGTTAATGTCGGCTACAATGCCACTACCGGAAAATTTGAAGATTTAATGGAAGCCGGAATTGTTGATCCGACCAAAGTTACACGATCTGCTTTGCAGAACGCCGCTTCGGCCGCAGCGATGTTTTTAACTACTGAATGCGTTATAGCCGATAAGCCGGAGGAAAAAAATGATTCCCATGGAATGTCGGGCGGAATGGGCGGCGGAATGCCGGGGATGATGTAATTTAGTTAAAAAGTTGAAAGTTAAAAAGTTAGAAAGAAAAAATAAAATCCGAATTTAATAAGAATTCGGATTTTATTATATCTTATTTACAATTCTATTATAATTTTATATAATAATATTAAATATTACTATAACTTTTTACTTTTTAACTTTTAGCTTTTTAACTATCTCCTATGTCCATTCCTTATAATTCTCCTTATAAAGTAAGTATTACCGTCGGAACGGTTGTAAAAGCGGTTTTAGTTTTATTGGGCTTGTATGTTTGCTTTATAATTAAAGACGTATTGGCTATTTTATTTGTGTCTTTGGTATTGGCCTCGGCGATTGACCCGTGGGTTGATAAAATGCAGAGCTGGAAAATTCCCAGAGCCATAGGAGTGTCTTTTATATATTTAATTGCCACTATAATTATCGCTCTAGTAATTTATTTATTAATTCCTCCAATTACGCACCAGTTCAGCTCTTTGTCGGAAAACTTCCCTAAATATGTAGAAAAAGTAAGCACGGGATATAATTTTCTGCGCGATTTCTCGATAAAATACGGGGTACTGGATAAAATAAAAACCAGCATCGGCAGTTTAGAGCAAAACATGAATGTGGCGATAGAGGGCATTTTTTCAACCTTAAGCGGATTTTTAGGGGGCGTAATTTCATTTTTCGTCATTTTGGTCATAACTTTTTACATGGTAGTTGAGGAAGACGCCATGAAAAAAATAATCTGGTCCCTAGCTCCGCCGAAAAGACAGCCATATATAATGCAGCTTATAAACCGAATGCAAAGGCAAGTCGGGTATTGGTTAAGGGGGCAATTAATTTTAATGTTTTTAGTGGGATTTTTTACCTGGTTCGGACTTTTGTTTATTATGCCCGAATACGCTTTAGTTTTAGGTCTATTTTCAGGAATTACTGAAATAATACCTTATTTAGGGCCAATTTTAGGACTTATCCCGGCGGTATTTTTGGCTTTAACGATAAATCCTTTTTTGGCGCTTTTGGTGGTTATTTTATATATCATCATCCAGCAAGTAGAGGGCAATATTTTAGTGCCTAAGATTATGCAGCGGGCGGTGGGGTTGAATCCGATCATCAGCATTGCGGTTATTATGGCCGGACTTAAAATAGCGGGCATTGTCGGCGGGCTTTTATCAATACCGGTAGCAACAGCCGTAAGCGTAGCCATTAAAGATTGGATTAAAATGAAAAACGAGAGAAAGGATTAAAACATCTCCACAAATATATAAATCCATTGCAAATATCACAAATCCAACGCATCATTTTTTGTGCTATTTGTTCGTTATAAATATGGCTAACGTAATTGAACGCCCAGCTTTAAAAGAACATAATTTTTTAAAAAGTGTTATACTCCTAATATTAAAATTAGAGGTTTTTTTTATACCGTTGTTTTTTTTGCCTTTTACATTTGAAGTTTTTGAGTTCAGCAAGCAGAATTTGCTTTGGTTTTTTACCATTCTAGCAGCCGCTTTATGGCTGGTTAAAATGATTATTATAGACAAGAAGATAACATACCGCCGCACTCCGCTAGACCTGCCGATAATAATATTTTTAATATTTTGGGGAATATCATCCATTTTAAGCGTTGACTGGTTCAGTTCGCTGTTTGGTTATTACGGCCGTTTTTCAGATGCTTATTTATCAACTCTATGCTTCGCTTTATTTTATTTTTTGGCGGTGCATTTTATAGACAAATCGCAGATACATAAAATTTTTAATGTTTTTATCAGCTCAGTATTTGTTGTTTTTATAATAAGCATAAGTTCGCTCTTCGGTTTTTTAATGAAACTGCCCTCAAGCGTCGGATTTTTCAGCATAATGCGTTCTAATTTTTTTAATCCCCTGGGAGCATCGGTTGAATCGTTGTCTCTTTTTTCAGCCGTCATTTTAATTCTAGTGACCGCCCTCTATTCTTATAATATAAAGGGGACAAGGAAAATGTCAGTTCTTAATATCAAGTACTATGCCTTATTCGCTTTATCATTAATTATTTTATTATTAATAAATTTTCCTGCCGCCTGGATGGTTTCCATAATCGGCTTAGCCGCAATTTTCAGCTTCGCCCTTTATATAATTTATATTAACCGCGAGGACAGGGAGAGCGTAATTGAAATAGCGGTTGCTCCGGCGCTGGGCTTATTTTTATTCAGCATATTGTTTTTATTCATTTTCAGCGGCGGCAACGGCCTTAATTTATATAAAATAATCTTTAATGAAAATTTGCCCCAGGAAGTGATTTTAGCTTCCACTGATACTAAAAATATAATCTGGCAGAGTTTTAAAGATAATATATTTTTTGGCAGCGGCCCGGGCACTTTTGCCTATGATTTTTCCGCCCATCGGCCCTCCTCATTTAATAATTCTCAGTTCTGGCAGCTGCGGTTTGATAAAGTTCCGATGCATATTATTGAACTGTTCGCGACTGTCGGCTTGTTGGGGGCATTAAGCTACCTTACTGTTGTTGGCGCGTTTTTATTTATCAGCTTTGTATTTCTAAAAAATATGTTCAGGACGAAGAGTGAAGAAAGCTATTTGGCATTTGCTTTCAGCTTTGCCGCCCTTTCTCTTTTTATAGTCCAAATATTATACATAACTAATTTAACGCTTAGTTTTTTATTTTGGTTTTTATTGGCTCTGGCCATGGTTAATTGGCGTTTTGCTTATGAGAAAATTTTTATTATCAAGGAAATAGACTTGAGCAGATATAAAGATGTCCGGTCCATATACCTGACTTTCTTTTTTGTGTTTTTGGGGTTTATAGCGTATTTTTTCGCTTTGCAGGCCAGGCATTATTTAGCCGATGTTGCTTACAATAATTTTCGCTTGTCCGGCAATAGAGAAAGTTTAATAACAGCAACCAAGTTTAATCCAAGAAGAGTTAATTATCGGATCGCCTTGTCTCGAGATTATTTGCAGGAAATCCAGGGCGATATTCAAAGTTTAAGCAGCGTAAATTTTAATGTTAATATCAGCGGGGATAAAAAGCAGAAATTGCAAAACAATATACAACTGGCGATAAAGGAGGGCGAAGCCGCCATAGCCATAGCCCCCAACTCCGTAATAGCCTGGGAAAACATAGCGGTTATATACCGCGATGTCCGTTCAATCGCGGTTGGCTCCATGGAACCATCTATACGTTATTTTGAGAAAGCTCACGAACTTGAACCAAGCAATCCCGTTATTTTAACTGAATTAGGCAAGTTATATTTAATTAACAGCCAGACTAAAGAAGCGGTTGATGTTTTTGATCAGGCGATAAAAGAAAAGGAAAATTATCTTGAGGCCCATATCGGGCTGGCAAAAACTTACGACCAGCTGGGGCAGACGGATAAAGCATTGATAATTTTAGAGGAAGTTATAAGCGTTCAGCCCAACGCCGAGGTAATTTATGAAAGCGGGCGGCTGTATTACAACCAGGGGAAAATAGACAAGGCGATTGAGCGCTTTTCCCAAGCGGTGCAGATGCGTCCCGGATACGCCAATGCAATGTATAGCTTGGGTTTGGCATACAAAGAAAAAGGTGATAAGATAAACGCTCTGGAGCAGTTTGAGAAGGTGTTGGAAATGAATCCGGGAAATCAAGCCGTTAGTGATATTATTGAGGGATTAAAGATAAATTAGTAAAATTTTTAATTTTATAATTTTATAATTTTTAAATAATACCTAATTTTTAAATCATAAAGTCTTGCGCTTAAAGCGCAAGAGGTTTAAAAATTAAGATTTAGAATTTATTTAAAAATTACAAAATTAAAAATTCAATAATATGTCCAAAAAACAAAATAACAATGATTTAATGGAAAAGATCGTTTCGCTCTGTAAACGTCGGGGTTTTATTTTTCCGGGTTCGGAAATTTATGGCGGGATGGCTAATTCTTTTGATTTTGGCCCGCTAGGAGTAGAGTTAAAAAATAATATAAAGAACGCCTGGTGGAAACGATTTGTGCAAGACAGAAGCGATATGTTCGGTTTGGATGCGGCTTTAATAATGAATACTAAAACCTGGGAAGCGAGCGGGCATCTTGATAACTTTACTGATCCGTTGGTAGAGTGCGAGAAATGCAAGATGCGTTTCCGCGAAGATTTGATTGACGGCAAAAAATGCCCGGAGTGCGGGGGAAAATTATCATCGCCGAAGCAATTTAATCTAATGTTCAAAACTTTTGTCGGGCCGTCTGAAGAAAGCGCAAATGTAGCTTATTTCCGCCCGGAGACCGCCCAGGGAATTTTTGTGAATTTTAAAAATATAATAGATACCATGCGGCCGAAATTGCCATTTGGTATTGGCCAGATCGGCAAGGCGTTTCGCAATGAGATAACGCCTGGCAATTTTATCTTCCGCACCCGCGAGTTTGAACAAATGGAAATAGAATATTTTATTGAAGAAAAAAATTGGGAAAAAAGTTTTGCGATGTGGCGCAAAGAAATGATTAGTTGGATGGAGGATTTAGGTATTGATGTTAAAAGAGAAATTCATGAATTGGATGTGCCGAAAGATGAGAGAGCGCATTACTCTAAAAAAACCATTGATTTTGAATATAAATTTCCCTTCGGCCAGAAAGAATTATACGGCCTAGCATATCGGACTGATTATGATTTAAAACAGCATAGCAAGCATTCAGGAGAGGAATTAGTCTATATTGATGCTGACAGTAAAAAATTTACGCCGCACGTTATTGAGCCGTCGCTGGGCGTGGAGCGGACAGTATTGGCGGTTTTATGCTCGGTTTATAATGAAGAAAAAGCAGATGGGGGCGAGCGAGTGGTTTTAAAATTTCCACATTGGTTGTCTCCGGTAAAAATAGCGGTTTTTCCTTTGTTAAAAAATAAACCCCAGCTAGTGGAAAAAGCAAAAGAGATTTTTGTTGATTTGAATAAAAAGCATACCTGCATGTTTGACGATAACGGCAATGTGGGGAAGAGATATCGGAGACAGGATGAAATCGGCACGCCTTATTGCGTAACTGTTGATTTTGAGAGCTTGGAAGATGGGGCGGTGACCGTTCGCGATCGGGATTCCATGAAACAAGAACGGATGGCTATTAAAAAATTAAGTGAATATTTTAAAGATAAATTTTAAAATAAAGCAATCTAAAAAGCTCCCGGTTGGAGGGCTTTTTTTATTTTGCTAAATTATTTTTTAAGATTTAATTCTTTTTATCCGTAACTGCCAAAAAAGTTTCAGAGCCATTTTAGCCACATCAGTAATATTTTTAAATTGAATAGCGGAGGACTGCTCCGTAGGGTTAATTTTAATGCCGGTTTCGTAATAGCTGATTTTTTTATTTAGCAGTTTAATAACTATTTCAGCCATATAGGCGTGCCGGTTAGAAGTAATATTTATTTTTTTAACTTCGGCTGTAGGAAAGATATTAATGCCGTTATAGTAGCGGATATGGTTGCTAAAAAGCAGGTTTAAAACCATAGTATAGAATTTTGAAAGGAAGCGCCTTCTTAAAGAACGCATCTCGGTGTTCTCAGTATAAGGTAAAATAATTTCAGCCTTGCCCAAACAACCAAAGACCTTAACAATGGACTCATGGCTAGTCTCATCATCTCCGGGAATCCAAGCGACATATTGTTTTGTCGCTCTCTGTACAGTAACTCTATATTGATGGCCCAATCCCCGGAAGTCGCGATTCTTTAAATGATGGACAGCAATTATATGAGAATTTTGCTCTGCTAAACGGTCTATAACTTCCTGTGTTTTGTCCCAGCCCCTTTTGTCTACCAACAGCAGTTCATAGTCAGTAATTTCATTCACCTCCAAAGCCTTAAGCACGGCCCTAACAGTCGGTTCGATGTTTTTTTCTTCATTATAAGTTGTAATTATAATTGATAGGCCTGGTTTCATAAAAGTTTGGGTAACACGTCAATTAATGAATCATTTCCCTCGGTTGGCACGCCGAATAATTTAGCCGCTTCTCTTATTATGGTTTTGACAGTGGGATAGTAAGCTTGCTCCAGCGGCCAGCTGCAGGGCGTCGGCGCCGGGGGCAGGCTAATGATTTTAATGGGCGCTTTTAAATAAGAAAAAGCATCTTCCGATGCCATGGCGGCTATAGTAGCAGCCACACTGCAATTATACCAAGCTAAGTCAGCCACCAGCAAGCGGCCGGTTTTTTTTACCGAGCGTAAAATAGTGTCTTTATCCAAAGGATTAACTGTCCGCAAATCAACAACCTCAGTATTAATGCCGGTTTTTTGCAGCTCTTTAGCTGCCCGCATTGCTTCAACAGTCATATAAGAGGAGCTGACAATAGTGAGGTCTGTTCCCGGGCGGGCAATAGCGGCCTTGCCCAGCGGGAGAGTATATGTTTCCTCGGGCACTAATCCGCTTTCACTATATAAGCTTTGATGTTCAATAAATATTACTGGGTCGTTTGATTCTATGCTGGCCCGCAATAATCCCTTAGTATTGTAGGGCGTTGAAGGCATAACCACAATTAATCCCGGAATGTGGGCAAATAGCGCCTGGAGAGCTTGGGATTGCTGAGCTGCTTGCCCAAAGTAGCGGCCAATAATCATCCGGATGGTCAGGGAAATTTTTCCGGCTTGGCCGCCGAACATATAACTCCACTTGGCAAGGTGGTTTATAATTTGATCCATGGCTAATAAAGAAAATTCCACCCGTTGATGAATATGTATCGGTCGCATATTTGTCAAAGCAGCTCCGGCGCAGATGCCAGTGACGGCATTTTCAGCTAAAGGAGACTCGAAAACGCGCCGGGGAAATTTTTTGGCAATCTCCAAAGTGGTGCCGAAGACGCCCTTGGGGTCAGTAGTTCCTTCCCCAATAACAAATACATTTTTATCTTCAGACATAACCTGCGTCAATGCTTCGGAAATAGCCTCCTTGGTAGTGATTCTTCTGTTAAAGTTTAATGTTCCCGATCTATTTTTACAGCTGGCTGTATTATCAATGCTCCAAACGTGGCTGGTTATTTCTTGTTCGTTGGGGAAGGGATCGATTTGAGCCTTAGCAAAAGCGAGTTGTATCTCTTGCTCAACTTTTTTTTCTAAGGTCAAGATTTCTTCTGGCAGCAGAAGTGAATTATCTAAAATAAATTTTTTAAATTTTTCAACCGGGCATATTTTTAGCAACATCATCTTCTCTTCTGCGCTTTGGCAATATTTTTCTGCTCCGACATGACGGGACCAGCGTTTAGTGTGAAATTCGCAAAACAGAGGACCATCCATCTCGGCAATTCTCCCCTTCATGTCTTGATAAATTTGAGCAACATTATTACCGTCTTGAGCGGTGCAGGGAATTAGAGAAGCAAGTCGCTGGGTAATGGGATTAGCAGGTTGGCGGGCTGAGATGTCGGTATATGAGGCGCACTGGTTATTTTCGCAGATAAAAAGCACGCGTAGATGATGCAGGAGGGCAAAGTTAGCGCTTTCATAAAAAATTCCCTCTTCAATCGCGCCGTCGCCGAAAAAAACAACCGCGATGCTATCGTTGTCTCCCCGCAGTTTAGCGGCAAAAGCAGTCCCTACTGCCAAGGGGATTGCTCCACCAACCATGACGGTCGTGCCCATAAAATTAACTGACCGGTCAACCAGATGCATTGAGCCGCCCTTTCCCTTAGCGCAACCAGTGCTTCGGCCATGAAGCTCTGCCACTAATCTATTCAGATCTCCATTCTTAGCTAAATAATGAGTATGGCAGCGATGATGGGAAAAAACATAATCTTTTAACCGCAAAGCCTGGCAAACTCCAACGCCGATAGCTTCCTGACCAATCCCCAAATGGATAGGGCAACGCATTTGTTTTTTGGGGAAGTTATTAATAATCATTTCCCCCGTTTGGCGGCTGAGCAGTAATTTTTCTAATAATTTTTTAGATTCAATTGAGGTAAGCATAATATTATTTAAGATTATGTATGTTAAAATTAGATTATTTTAGCTTAGTTGTCAATTGACAAAAAAGCAGTCAGGCAGTAAGTTTAAAAAGTAAAATTTTAAAATATCCATGGCCTTAAGCAAAGTAAAAAATTTAACCGAGTTGGCAGGGATTCTATCCCGGCTAAAAAGCCAGGGCAAAAAAATTGTCCATTGCCACGGAGTATTTGATCTGTTGCATGTGGGCCATACGCGTCATTTAAGGGAAGCCAAAGAGCAAGGAGATGTTTTGATTGTTACTATTACCGGAGACGGGTGTATAGATAAAGGCATCGGTCGGCCGGTTTTTAATGCTGAATACCGAGCAGAAGCATTGGCTAATTTAGCTTTTGTTGATTATATAGCCGTTATTCATTCTGCCACCGCCGTTGAAACAATTAAATTACTTAAACCAGATGTCTATTGCAAGGGAGAAGATGTTGCTGATAATAATAAAGAAGGAATGATAAAAAATAGGCCACTTTATCAAGAAGAACAGGCTATTAAAGAAGTCGGTGGGAGAATATACTTTACTATGAACACCGGGTTAATCCAGAGTTCTAGCGAGTTGTTAAATAAATTTTTTCCGGTTTTTCCAAAGGAAACAAAAGAGTTTTTAACAAAATTTAAAAATCAATATTCAGCTGGCCAGATACAAAATTGTCTAGACCAGATACAAAAAATTAAAGTCTTATTTATCGGCGAAACAATAATTGACCAGTACGCCTATGTTGCTACTTTAGGAAAAGCGCCCAAGGACGATAATTTATCCACTATTTATTCTCATTATCAAAAGTTTGCCGGCGGAGTTATCGCCTGCGCTAATCTGGCGGCTAATTTTTGCCAGAAGATAGATGTAATTTCAGTTATGGGGCATAATAACGAAGAATATAACTGGCTGAAAAAGAATCTTAAAAAAAATGTAACTGCCAAATTATATCAAAACCAGGGCGGCAAGACAATTATTAAGAGAAGGTATCTTGACCCGGCTTTTTATCGCAAATTATTTGAAGTTAATATTATAGATAAAGGCAACTTTTTGGATAAAGAGCTGGAGCAAAAGATATTGCGCCAATTGGAACAAACTATCAGCCAATATGACGCAGTAATAGTAATGGATTATGGGCATGGATTAATGACCAGAAATATAATTGAATTTTTATTTCAGCGGGCAAAATTTTTGGCAGTCAGCACCGAAACCAACAGCGCTAATGCCGGCTTTAATTTAATTACGCAAAAATATTCCCGGGCAGATTATATTTGCCTGGATAAGCCGGAACTGCAATTAGCCGCTCATGACCAGCAGAGCGACTTGAAAAAATTAATTAAGCAGATAGCCGAGCAGTTAGAAGCGAAAAAGATTATTATTACCTTAGGCCATCGCGGAGCAT
The DNA here is from genome assembly GCA_041652935.1 of Patescibacteria group bacterium. Classification (GTDB taxonomy): domain Bacteria; phylum Patescibacteriota; class Patescibacteriia; order Patescibacteriales; family XYC2-FULL-47-12; genus JBAZGH01. Next base: position 38,482 of record JBAZGH010000002.1, read on the forward strand.
TGGTTTATGACAGCCATAACTATATGCATATTCCCATCTTTTCTCAGAAAGTCGTTGATACTACCGGAGCTGATGATGCCTACTTTGCGGTTAGTTCTCTGCTGGCCAGCCAGGATATTCCTCTGCCAATGGCGGGTTTCGTGGGCAATGTTATTGGAGCTTTGGCCGTAGAGATTCTTGGCACCCAGAAAGATATTAAGTGTTACTCAGCAGTTAATTATATTAAAACTTTATTAAAATAATTTAATCCATGAAAAGTAATATTGCCCCAGAAGAGGCAGCGGAAATTTTAAAGAAGATGGTGCGTATTAGGCAGTTTGAAAATAAGGTGTCTGATTTTTTTAACCGCGGCTTAGCTCCGGGGACGACTCATCTTTATGCCGGCGAGGAAGCAGTGGCAGTTGGCGCCTGCGCGGCTGTTAACTCGAATGATGTTATATCCAGCACCCACCGTGGCCACGGCCATTGTATCGCCCGAGGCGGAGAAGTGGACAAAATGCTGGCAGAAATTTGCGGCAAGGCCGCCGGTTATTGCCGCGGTCGGGGCGGGTCAATCCATATTGCTGACGTAACCGCCGGTAATCTAGGCGCTAACGGCGTGGTGGGCGGCGGTCTTGCCCTGGCTACGGGCGCGGCTTTATCTTTCAAAATCCAAAAACTAAATAAAGTCGCAGTTTGTTTTTTTGGCGATGGCGCAGTTAATCAGGGAGTGTTCCATGAATCATTAAATATGGCTGCTACCTGGAAATTGCCGATAGTTTATGTTTGCGAAAATAATCTTTACGGCATGTCAGTAAAAATCAACCGTTCTTTTCCCAATCCCGACATATCCATCAGGGCTAAAGCTTATGATATTCCGGGAGAAAATGTTGACGGCATGAATGTGCTAGTTGTTAAAGAAGCAGTATCTCGGGCCGCCGCTAGAGCCAGGAGCGGCCAGGGCCCGAGCTTGTTAGTCTGCCAAACCTATCGTTATTTTCCCCATTCAGGAAATAATCCGCAGAAATACCAACTCAGAGAGGAAGAGGAGGAGTGGAAAAAGAAATGCCCTATCCAGCAATTCAGCCAGAAAATGATTAACCAAGATGTTTTGACTGAAAAAGAGGTGATAGTTATCCAGCAACAAGTAAAAAGAGAAATAGCAGAGGCGGAAGAATTTGCTCTAAACAGCTCCTATCCCAAAAAAGAAGAATTAGCCACAGGCCTTTATCTTGAAGAAATGCCCGGGGTAGACATAAGAACAGCCGGCCCCAGAAAAGAGCTGACTTATCGGCAGGCGCTAAATGAAGCTTTAGAGGAAGAGATGGATAAAGATTCTAAGATTTTTATTATTGGTGAAGATATTGGACCTTACGGCGGTTGTTTTGGAGTGACCAAAGGTCTTTATGATAAATATGGGCCTAACAGGGTAAGAGAAACCGCTATTTCTGAAGCTGCTATTGTAGGAGCCAGCGTCGGCGCGGCTTTGACCGGCCTGCGGCCGATAGCGGAGATTATGTTTGTTGATTTTACCACTACGGCCATGGACCAAATAATAAATCAAATGGCCAAAATCCGCTATCTGTTTGGCAGTAAAAGCAAGGTGCCGATGGTTTTACGCACGGTAGCGGGCAGCGGCGCCGGCTATGGCCCGCAGCATTCGCAAAGTCTGGAAGTTTTATTTGCCCATATTCCCGGCTTGAAGGTAGTAATGCCTTCTACTTCTTATGATGCCAAAGGATTGTTAAAGTCAGCTATCCGCAGTGATAATCCGATTATATTTTTAGAGCATAAAATGCTTTATGATACTAAAGGAAAAATTCCGACAGCAGAATATTTTTTGCCTATTGGCAAGGCGGCAGTGAGAAAGAGCGGGAGCGACGTCACAATTATCACTTACTCTTACATGGTAATGCTTGCTGTCGCGGCCGCTAAGCGGCTGGAACAGGAAGGAATATCAGCGGAGGTAATTGATTTAAGGACAATCAAACCCCTGGATATGGAGACAGTATGCGCCTCGGTTAAAAAAACCAAGCGGGCGTTAATTGTCCATGAGGACCATCAGAGTTTTGGCGTGGGCGCAGAGGTAGTTTCTCGAATTATAGAAAGCATAGTTGAGCCGATTAAGATAAAGAGATTGGGCGGGGTTGATGTGCCTGTTCCCATGAGCCCGGTTTTAGAAAAGGCGGCTGTGCCGCAAATAGAGGATATTATTAAGGCAGTAAAAGAAATGATTTATTCTGCGCCAAGATTCTAGTGATTTTGGCGCAGGGTAATTTAAATATCAGTAAAATTTAAATTCAAAAAAGAGAGACTAAGCAATACATGGGAAGTTTGCAGAAGAACCAAAGCCTTTATTCAGTAGAATAACTAAAAACTAAGTTATTTCTCGGGAGGATCCCGACGGGAATCCTCTTTTTTTATTGACATTAAGAAGTATTTTTTATATTATAATCACACATCCTAACTATTTGCAGAGTATTACCATGCCTTCTTTAAATAAAAAAAACGTGTTAATTACTGGCGGAGCCGGCTATGTCGGCTCTGTTTTAGTTCCTGTTTTATTAAACAAGGGATACCAAGTGACAGTGTTGGATACTTTTTGGTTTTGGGACTCGCCAGAGCAGTACCGACAGGCTTTGGCGGCGCCGACAGATAATTTAAGAATAATCAAAGGTGACATTAGAAATAAAGCTGATGCCAGCCAGGCGCTGGAGAATATTAACAGTGTTATCCATCTGGCCTGCCTATCCAACGACCCTAGCGCCGAGATAGACCCTGAATTTACCCAAGCAGTTAATTATAACGGCTCGGTCAATGTGATTGATGCCGCGAAAAAAAGCGGCGTGAGAAGATTTATTTATGCTTCCTCCAGTAGTGTTTACGGAGTGAAAAGCGAGCCTCGGGTTACTGAAGATTTGCCTCTGAAGCCACTAACCCAATATTCAAAGCTAAAGATAGAAATTGAAAATTATTTGTTGGATTCCCTTAGCGATAATTTTAAAGGGGTAGTTATCCGACCGGCTACCGTCTGCGGTTATTCGCCGCGGCAAAGGTTGGACGTGATAGTAAATATTTTTGTCAATCAAGCCGTCAACCATGGGAAAATCAAGGTATTCGGCGGAGAGCAGCTGCGGCCTAATATTCATATCAAAGATATGGTAAGATTATATGAGGAATTATTAGAGTTGCCGGTTGATAAAATCAACCAAAAAATATACAATGCCGGCTATGAAAATAAAAAAGTAATGGAAATAGCTAGTTTAGTCAGAGAAGCAGTCGGCGGCGCAGAGTTAGAAATTACCCCGACTGATGATTTACGCTCTTATCATATTTGTTCGGAAAAAATAAATAGGGAGTTAGGATTTGCCCCCAAACACACTATTAAAGATGCAGCGCAGGAATTAAAAAAAGCTTTTATTGATAATAAAATTAAAAACGCCGTTGCTGATAAATATTATAATATGAGGTTAATGAAAAAGATCATAAATTAAATTCATGGCTATGGACAACAAAAAAGATAAAAGATTGGCTGGCGATAATCGTTTTATGTTTAATAGCACTAAGTTGTTGTGGCACATGGACAGGGTAATAGACCGTTTTGGCAACGGGCGGGACAAGCGGGGAGGAAAAAGAGTGGCGCCGATTCATATTGATGCCGGCATTTCCAAAACCTGTAATGCCAAGTGCATTTTTTGCTATGGCATCTGGCAGAAGCCGACCAAGGAAATAATGCCGCCGGAGGTTACGATTAATTTATTGCGGGATGCCGGCCGCCTGGGCGTGCGTTCCATGGCTCTGATCGGCGACGGCGAAGCGACAATGAATCCGGCCCTATATGATGCGGTTAAGGCCGGCAAGGCAGAGGGATTGGATATTGGGGTGGCTACTAACGGCATTACTTTAAACAATGACAGCAAAATAAAAGCTTTGGTGGAAAATTGCAAATTTATCAGGTTTAATGTTTCTGCCATTGGCAAGGATTATGCCCAGGTAATGGGGGTTGATCAGTGGGAGCAGGTGAAAAAGAACGTTGCCAAAACAATAGCCATTAATGATAAAATAGGTCGTCCCTGCACTATTGGCTTGCAGATGGTTACCGTTCCCCAAAGCAAGGATTCAATTATTCCCGAGGCCCAGTGGGCCGTTGACATTGGGGCTGATTATTTTGAAATTAAGCAGTGCAGTTTGGTTGACGACCCCAAGATGGTGGACTTCCCCCTGGATTGGTATTTGGAGGCGAAAGTAGAAGAAATTTTGGACAAAGCCCAATCGCTTTCCAATGAGCGGACAAATATTGTTCCCAAGTGGACCATGATGCAGTCTTTAGGCAAGCGGCCTTATGACCATTGTTTAGATGTTTCCTTATTGGCCCAGATAAGCGGCGACAGTAAAATGTATCCCTGCGGTTATTTATATAATAATCCCAAATTTTGTTATGGCGACCTTAAAAAGCAGTCGCTGGAAGAGATAATTAACAGCGAGCGCTATTGGAAGATTATAGAATATATGGAAAAGAAGTTTGATGTGCATAAAGACTGCAAGGGCTGCTGCCGGCACGACCGATGTAATGAATTTTTATACAACTATGTTTATAAAAAACCTAATCATATAAATTTTATTTAGATGCTGAAAAACAAACTAATAACCCGGATATTTATTGTTGCCTTTTGTATTTTTTTTGGCTGGGTTAACTATGCCCAGGCAGATATTTCTTTAACTATTTTTAATACAGAAGAGCATCCCATGGATAAATTAAGCCAGATGCAGGTTTTAGAAAAAATTATGCCGGAGGGGACAGAAATTGAATACTTATTAGATTATAAAGATTATAACAGACAAAAGATGTTACGGGAGACTGGAGCAAGATTTTTTCCTTTAATTGTTTACGGACAAGGGATAGAAAATGACAAAGATTTCACCAATCTTATTAAAAGCGGCTTGGCGGAAAAACAGGGCAGCCGTTATGTTGTCCCCGCCCAAGTCATAGAAGATATTTTTGGCGCCTGGTCCTATTTTTATCAGCGCCAGCCAATAGAGAACAGATTGGACTTATTTGTTGCCAGCGCAGACAGCCTCAGCGTGGGGGTGGAAAAAAGAATAATTAATTATCTGCTCCAAAATAAGGTAGATGATATTGATTTAAAAACTCATTATTTAGTTCAGTTTCCAGAAAATGAATCTAAGGATAACAGTCAAATGCCGTCCGCTAGGTATGGCCAGCCGGAGCTGGAAGAAAACATCCGCCAGCTTTATATTCAGAAAAACTATCCAGACATTTTTTATAATTATCTGCTTTCTGTCAACAAAGATAATTTTTTAGAACCGGAGGAAAGGATTGGAAAATTTGATATTGATTATAGCGGAGAACAAAAGGAAAAATTCAAAGAAGAGGCCTTAAAAATTCTGCGCCAAGACAGCCAATTGGCTGATGAGTTGGGTATAAAAGCGTCTCCGACAATTCTTTGGCAAAATCAGTATTTAATAAAGGGTTATCTGCCATTTTTAAATAAATTCCCGCCTTTCGACAAAGAAGAAAAAATTATTAAACTATCGGCGGATGCCATAAGCGGAGATAATGCGCTAGAATTTTTTTATTCCCGCGTAGACAATGAATCCACGGAAATAAGAAACGGATTAATAGGCGGGCTTAAAATAGCTTATAGCAAAGAGTTGAAAATAAAAGAATATGACGTGGTCAGCAACCCGGATTCTTTGGAGAGGATAATAGAATTAGGCGAAGCCGCCGGACTATTGGCCGAGCCCAAAACCCCGGTCGTTTATTTTGCCAATAATTTAATTTTAGGCAGTAAGGCGATTGATGAGAATCTGGGCAATTTAGTTATTGCAGAATTAGGCGAGCCGGAAGCAGGGAAGATTGTCAGGAGCATGGAATATCGAGCAGCCATTAAATGGATATCGGGAGATTTTTTAAAGGTTATAAAAAGCTGGAGCTGGTTGCTGCTGTTATTTTTATTTTGTTATCTCACATTTCTTAAAAAACCAGCTAAGAGAATTTTTTTGTTTAATTTGATATTTATCGTCGGAGTTTTATTGGGGCATGGTTTATTTTCCCTTATTCCGGCTGGAATAGAGTGGCGCTTTATGGCTGTCGGCAGTAAATTGGCCGGCATATTTGCTTTCTTGCTATTTATTTTTTCATTCTGCTTAGGTGTTTTTTATCTTTATAGTTATTATATAGGCGAAGAGTCAGATTTAAAGCAAAATGCTTTTATCAACTTTTGTCGGAATTTATTAATAAAGGTGAAGCAAGTTACTGATGAACAAATTTATATGCTGGCGGCAATAACTGGTTTTTTGAGCATTATTTTTGATTTGTCGCGACAAAGCTATTTAAGCAGCGTTTCTTTTTTGAATATAATATCAATATTATTAATTTTTGTTTTAGTTTTTTTCGGTATTATTTTTTGGGCCGTTAAGATTAAAAGCTTTTTTAACCAGCATCAAAATTTACAGCAATTTTTATTATCCTCTTTCTTTTTTGCCATGGCAGTTTTTGTCTGGAGTCTACTTATATGAAATTTAATTTTAATATAAAATCTCTCTATTCAAAATTCAAACATTTATTGACTGTCAATAATATTTTTATTGCGCTAGCTTTGGCGGCAGTTATTTTTTTGATTGCTTGGACCGAGTTTAGCTATCCCTACATCCACGGGGCAGACCCCTACACCCACACCAGAATGGCTTATATAATCAGGGACCAGGGAATGCCGAAAGAACTGCACTGGGCCAGATATTCTACTTTGCGGGAAAATTATTCAGACCGGGATTTTTTTCTCCATTATGCGATTATTCCTTTCACCTATCTCTCAAATAATTTTTATTTCACGGGGAAAATAGCGGTAGTTATTTTTAACGCTATAACCTTATTTGTTTTGGTTTGGGTAGCTGGAGTTTTTGTCAGAAAAAGATGGATTCCTTGGCTGATTTTAGGCTTATTTTTTTCCACTCCCTATTTTGGTTCCATTCATCTGCTGCGGCCGCATATTTTTTCTCTTGCTTTCGGGCTTTGGGGACTGCGCGCCATAATTAAGCGCAATTTTTTTAGTATTTTTCTGGCGGCATTTTTCTTTTCCCTTTTTCATATCACCAGCGTGTTAATGTTGGTAATGGCTGTTTTTTATGAAATAATCAGAAAAATTAACGGAGCAAAATTTTCTTTTAAACCCATAGTGGTTGTTTTTTCCGGTTTATTTCTAGCCTTGTTTTTCTACCCTAATTTTTATTCTAATTTTATGAATCTGTATGTTCAAATATATAGTCAGATTCTTTATGCTGTTCTCGGAGCTGTTTCTCAATATGGAGGAATAAAATTTCCCATTGGCGGGGAAATGAATCCGACGAATACGCGCGCTTTTTTATTCGATTTCCCCTTTGTTATTATCGGCATAGCTCTGCTAATTTTAATTTTAACCTTACGCAATATTAAAATTTCTCCTAAAACTCAGTTTTTATCCTGGTTCGCTTTGCTGTTTATTGTTTTGTCTTTTTTTAGTTATCGGTATGCTGTCCAGGCTTATCCATATATTATTCTGTTTGTTTTTGCCTTTATTTCTGAGTTAGATGAGCAGTTTAATGTTTGGAAAAAATTCAGGAAGCAAAAAATTCTCTGGCTGGCAATAATTCCGGTTTTAATAGTAGTTATATATTTAGGCAAAAATGTTGTTATCAATGTCCAACGGCAAATAGAGTCTGAAAAAGTGAATACCCAACATATTGAATCGGGGGAGTGGATGAGAGATAACCTGCAGCCAGGAGAGCTGGTTTATAATTCCTCGTGGTCAGACGGCACCCAGCTTTTCGGCATAAATCCAAATAATGACTATTTAGATTTGCTAAGTTCCGAATATATGTATTTGTACGACCCGGACTTATACAAGCTCAGAATGGCCACCAACGACGGCCAGGGCAATGTTTATTATAATATAAAATATATCTTTAAAGCCAGATATATTTATACCCACACCGGAACCGGCTTGGTTGGAGCGATACAAAATGATTCGCGCTTTAAGGTTCTGTACAGCAAAAACGGAGCAGTTGTTTTTGAAGTATTATGAAGTTCGTGGTAAAATTAATGTAAATTTAATATACTACAAACATAAACAACGATTCCCATGTTTTTAAAATTTCTGAATAACTATAAAGAAAGGGTCGGACAAATACTCAGTAAGCCGTTAGGGGGCATTATAGTCGGCGTATTTATGATTTTAACCATATTTACAGTTTTGGCTTTTACCGAACCGCTAGCCGCACCTTCAATCACTGAGCCGGAAACAGCCGCCTCTACCGGCAATATAGAAACATTACTAGGAACTAGCACCAGCGCCACCACAGGTGTTACCAGTGTTTTCGATTATTTGCGGCAAATTTACACCAATATAGGCCAAACGCCCGCTTCTACGCCAGGCTTTGAAACGGATGCCGGCCGGATTAAGGATTTAGTCGGAGATTCCAGCCCCTCTACCGCCGACGGCAAGACAATTTTCCGCTATCTTAAAGCGATTAATGATAATTTAGATTTTCCTGACGCGGCTAATGTCAGGGATTCAGATACAGTAAAAGGAGCAGCGGGGAGCATTGCAGATTGTGCATCCCCCGGCTCTCAGAGCTGTTATGCTACCGGCTCTTATTATGCCGGCACCGCTTGCGCCTCTGAAGGCTCTCAGAGCTGTTATGCTACCGGCTCTTATTATGCCGGCACAACTAAAACAATCAATAACGCCACGGTTTCCCAATCAGCCGGCTACTATGCAGCTTTTAACTTAACTACGGCTGAGTCTGATTTAACAGCCGGCAATATAGTTACGGGGATAAGCATCTTCGGCGTGGCTGGAACAGCCACTTGCCAGATAGACGCTGACAGCGATAGCGCGAATTTATATTCCATATCTGTTTTTGATTGCAATGAGAGCAATGTTAATGTAAAAAATGCCACCGACGGCACTTGCGACGGAGATAGTGATAATTTTTTGGATTATACCGCCCGCGCGGCTAACTTGGGAAATTGGCTAGGCTATGATTTAGATGATGCTAGCGCTGATGCCACCGCCAATAAATCAGGCACAATGATTTATAACACAGACGTAAATCATGACGGTCTCTTCGGCGGCCGTAGCGGGATAGACAGCTTTTGCGTTACTTATAAGCCGGCCAGCCTAGCTTGCAACAATATCCATGCCTTTGCTTCCAATAACGCGACCGATCAAATAGTAAATATGCCCGCTGTTTATGGGTACCAGAGCAACCGGCCGTTGTATTGGGTTTCAAGGACCGGTTTATATTTAACTAAATTCGCTAATAATTGGGCAGATGCTTTGGATAATAGTATTATGGTAAACGCTCGAGATGCCGGAGCAGCTGGGTATCCTTACGACTACAATAATGGTTTTTGGACCGGTTCACTTTATGGCGGTGTTATATATAATTATGGTGGTTCGTTTGCTTGCAGCGGTTGGAGTACAAACAATGGCGCATATCCCAACTTCACCTATATTGGCACTGGTACCAACGTAGATGATCAATGGCTGATTGGACTTGGACTTACGGCGTGTAATAGGGGAGTTAATGTATGGTGTGCCTGCAATCCTTAAAATATTTATGCCTGTGAGAAAGAAAATACAAATAATATTATTTATTTCTATTTTAGTTTTTACCAACGTTTTTTTTATTAAACAAAATCCAGTTCAGGCCGCTTACAGCGGCAATTCTTCCGGCTATGCCTGGAGCGAGCAGGGAGGATGGATTAGCTTTGAAACTGCCGATGATTATGGAGCGCAGGTAGCAGACACTTATTTAGACGGTTATATCTGGGGCGAGAAAATCGGCTATATTTCCTTAAAGCGCGACAGCGATTCGCCGGATTATGGAATTACTAATGCTATGGCCGGCGGAGAAGGCAAACTAAGCGGACAGGTTTGGAGCGAACAGGCCGGCTATATTAAATTTGCCGCAGACGGTTCCGACTATTCCAATGATTCCGCGGCTAATTATGGAGTTAAAATTGACAGCAGCGGGGTTTTTAGCGGTTATGCCTGGGGTGAAAAAATCGGCTGGATTAGCTTCAGCGGCAGCTGCGATACTGGCGCGGCTGATGCCTGCGACGGCGGAACTTACGGAGTAACAACCACTTGGCGGCCGAACCTTCCTCCCGACGCTCCGGTTTTGGAATCCCCGGCTAACGAATCCGCGATTAATGATAATACCCCCCTCTTATCCGCTTCTTATTCCGACTCCGATGACGGAGATACGGGCAAAACTTATTACCGCATTGCCGCCAGCGCGGAAAATTGCCTGGCCGGCACGATTATTATTTCCGGCGCTTCTTCAGAAACTCTTACCAATAACGCTACTACTATTTGGACTCCGCCTTCCTCGATCGGCACCAGCGGAACTTATTACTGGTGCGCGCAGAACAACGACGGCCAGGATACGTCCGACTGGACTTCGATGGGCAGTTTTATTTTAAACTATGATGAGTCTATCTCGGGGGTAGACCTTGGCGGTGGGGGAATGGAAATAGAGGGGATAGAATTCTATGAATAAATTAATCCCACGAATCTACAAATACACTACAAATATACAAATATTCGTATTTGTAGATTTGTGGAGAACGATGAACCATGGATGATTATCTAAGAAAAATTAAAAAAGTTTGGCAGGAATTTATAAAAAAACCATGGGCTTCTCATGTTTTGTGGTCTATTTTTTTTCTGATTGTCGTTTTATTATTAAATTTCTTTCACCAAAGAGAATTAAAACAAATAGATATCAATGATTTTAATCGCGGCCGATTAATGACTGAACAAGGCCGGCAATATGTTGACGACAGAAGCTTAACGGCTATAAGTGAAGAAACTATAGAAAAAGAACAATCGGTCTGGGAAGAAATAAACGGCTCTCCCTTTAAAAAGTACAGCGAAATAAATTATCAAAGCAACGGCCAAGTTATTAATTTATCATCAGGGATGGCAAAAAAAGACAATTTAACCGGTTTAATCTGGAGCAGCCGGTCTTCCGAACCTCTGTCTGATAATTTTACTTTAAACGAGGACGGAAATATCAGCGGCGGCGAAGCGGTTGACTTTTGCCAGGCTTTGAATAAAATAAAGTATGCTGGTTATAACAACTGGAATTTGCCGACCCAGAAGCAGTTAATGCAGGCCTATGTTGACGGCGCTTCTGTAAGTTTGGCGGAGATAGCGACCTATTTTTGGTCCGGCACGGAATTTTTAGGCGATTCCAGCCGGGCTTGGCGGGTAAATTTAAGAGCCGGAGATGTGGCTAGCAGCCCAAAAAATAACAGCAGCACGATGTACGCGGTTTGTGTAGCTGGGGATTAAAGAAGCTGTTAAATATTTTAAAGATAAGTTTAATAAATAAAATTTTTAATTTTATAATTTTTAATTTTTAAATAATACTTAATTTTTAAATCCTAAACACGACGACAAACGACTATGAAAAAACCGTGTTTTTAAAAATTAAGATTTAAAATTTATTTAAAAATTACAAAATTAAAAATTAAAAATTGTATAACATTATGAAAAAAGGACTAATTATCGCCGGAGTGATTATCATCATCTTAATATTTTCACTCTTCGGCTACTACAACAAATTCGTAACCGCCAATGAGAGCGTTGACGGCCAGTGGGCGCAGGTTGAGGCGCAGTACCAGAGGCGTTTTGACTTAATCCCCAATTTAGTGGAAAGCGTCAAGGGAATTATGGGTCAGGAAAAAGATGTCTTCGGGCAGCTGGCCGAGGCGCGCACCCACTACTCCGGAGCGGCGACAGTCAATGAAAAAGCCGGAGCGGCGACCGAGGTGGAATCCGCCTTGGGCAGACTTTTGGTAATAATGGAAAATTATCCGGAATTGAAATCAGCCGAGAATGTTAATACTTTAATGGCGCAGCTGGAGGGAACGGAAAACAGAATTAGCGTTGAGCGCGGACGTTTTAATAATGCCGTTCGGGATTATAATGTTATGGTCAAGCGTTTTCCCGCCAATGTCTTAGCCGGTATGTTCGGTTTTGGCGAGCGGAATTATTTTGAGGCCTCATCTGGTTCAGAGAATGCCCCCGAAGTTAAGTTTTAATATTCTGTAATTTTATTTTCTTTACGGATTAACACTGATTTATCACGGATTTTTACGGAGCACGGATATTAGCTAATGCTTCTTCGGCGAGTATCCGTGCTCCGTATTTATCCGTGTTAATCTATGTTAATTAATATGAAAAAAACAATCATAATAATTTTACTATTTTTAATAGCCTCTCCTGCTTTAGCATACTACAACCCCGGCGCTCCAACCGGGTTTGTTAATGACTACGCTAATATCATTGAGGACGGCTTGCAACAGGAGATGGAAAATAAATTAACGCAATTTGAGCAGGAATCCAGTAATGAAATTTCAGTAGTAACCATTCAGAATTTGGATGGCGATTATATTGAGAATTTTGCCGAGAAACTATTTGCTGAATGGGGGATTGGCAAAGAAGATAAAAACAACGGCGTTTTAGTGCTTGTGGCGCTGGAAGATCGGGAAATGCGGATTGAAGTCGGTTATGGGCTGGAAGGAGCGCTGACTGATGCGCAAAGTAACTGGATTATCAATAACGAGATGAAACCGGCTTTTAAAGAAGAGCGGTATGGAGACGGCATTAACGAAGCGGTTGATAAGATAATCAGCGCGACTAAAGGAGAATATATCTCATCAGAACTTGGGAGTCCGATTACCAACGGGGAGTCAGACTCCCTTGATTGGAGTTTTATATTCTGGATTGTAATATTCGGTTTTTTGTGGCTGGCGGCAATTTTAGGCCGGAGCAAGTCCTGGTGGGCGGGCGGAGTGATTGGCGGAGTGGCCGGAATTATTATTGGCTTGATCAAAGGATTCCTTTGGCTGGGGCTGGGCGCGATTGCAATTTTAATTCCTTTCGGCCTGTTATTTGATTTTATTGTTTCTAAAAAATATCATGCGGCTAAATCAGCCGGACATATTGTGCCCTGGTGGATTGGCGGGGGACGGGGCGGCGGGAGATTCGGCGGCGGAGGTTTTGGCGGTTTTGGAGGGGGAATGTCCGGCGGTGGGGGAAGTTCAGGAAGTTGGTAAGATGAATAATTTCCAATTTTTAATTTTTAAACAATTTTTAATTACCAAATGTTTTAAACACGACGCCGTGTTTAGAAAATAACAAGTAGCGTATGCAGTACGACTTAGAAGAAAGAACTAGAAAATTTAGTAAAATATAATATCAACATTATCCAAAATTAAAGAAAATAGTATTAATAAAAGTATAATAAATCAAATAATTAGATCAGCTACTAGTGTCGGTGCTAACTGCATGGAAGCTAATCAAGCTAGTTCAAAAAGAGATTTTAAGAATAAAATATTTATTTGTAGAAAAGAAATACAAGAAACTAAATATTAGATAGAAATGCTTGCACAGACAAATTTAGAAATAAAAACAGAATTAAGGATTTTATGGAAAGAGGCACATGAATTAACATTAATTTTTAATAAGATATCATCAAGTTTAAGAAATTAAAGAATTAGTTAATTGTTTAAAAATTAGAAATTAGAAATTGAAAATTAATAACTATGTACAAACTTCAAAAATTAAAAAACGGCGTCCGACTGATAACCATTCCCATGTCTGCCACGCAGACTTTTACTATTTTAGTGATGGTAGCGGCTGGTTCACGGCATGAGGATAAAGAAAATAACGGCATATCACATTTTTTAGAGCATATGTTTTTTAAAGGCACAAATAAGAGGCCGGACACGCTGGCGATTTCCAGCGAGCTGGATAAGATTGGGGGGGAGTATAATGCTTTTACCTCAAAAGAGTATACCGGTTATTATGCCAAAGTAGACAGCCGAAATGCCGGGACAGCGATTAATGTTATTGGCGATATTTTTCATAATTCAAAATTTGATTCGCGGGAGATAGAAAAGGAAAAGGGGGTAATTCTTGAAGAGATAAATATGTACGAGAATAATCCTTTTATCCATATTGATGATTTGTTTGAAGGATGCCTTTACGGGGATACGCCGGCCGGCTGGGATACTATCGGCACTAAAGAGAATATTAAAAAATTCAAAAGAAAGGATTTTATTGATTATTTAAATTCAAAATACCAGGGCAAAGACATAGTTGTTTGTTTGGCGGGAAATTTTCAAAAGGGAGATATTGGATTGGCAAAAAGATTATTTTCCAAAAAAGAAGCAGGAGAGAAAAATGAAGTTTATAAATACACGGAAACGCAGGGCGGGCCGCGGGTAAAAATAAAAAAGCAGAAAGTAAACCAGGTCAGCTTATCTCTGGGGGCAGGGGCGTACAGCTACTATGAAAAAAATTATTACGCGGCCAAAGTGCTGGGGGTAATTTTGGGCGGGTCAATGAGTTCAAGGTTGTTTATTAAAATAAGAGAGAGGGGTCTGGCTTACCAGGCGCATACCGAAGTTGAAGCATATAATGACAGCGGATATTTAACAACGGTAGCGGGAACTTCATATGATAAAGTTGGGCGGGTTATTAAAACAATTTTAAACGAGTATAAAAAAATAAAGTCAGCTGGCGTCGGAAATGAAGAATTAAAAAAAGCAAAAGACTACATCAAGGGCAAGACAATTTTACGGCTTGAATCTTCCGCTGAAACAGCCAGCTGGATCACTCGGCGGGAAATTCTTAATCAGAAAATATTAACTCCCGAAGATTATTTTAAAATTATAGACAAGATAAAACCGGGGGACTTGAAAATGGTTGCCGAAGAAATATTTAACACCAATAATTTGAATTTAGCCATTATCGGAGAAAATTTCCAGGAAAATAAGCTAAAACCCCTGTTAAAAATATAGATTTTACTGAATAAAAATCTATCCGATATAAAATTTAATCTAATATTAGATAAAAATTACTCCAATGATATATGGGGTAATTTTTTGTTTTAATGCATTTTAAAGCATTATAGTACCAACTAAAATCTATCCGATAGTGTTTTATAGAGGTTTTTGTGTAAAATAATTATCGAGAAAAAAAACATAAATTATAGCCGGCAGTTATAAATATTTATTAATCATCATTAATTCATGCAGTTAGTTTTATCAAAAAAAAGACATTGTTTTATTTTTGAATTTAATAATTTTTTATTATGTTAATTTTTACATTTTTTGTACTTATTATAATTATTTTTTGATTTATATCTACTCCACAGAAAGTAGTAAGCATTCAATCCGATATCAATTTTTAGCTAATATTAGACTGCCATTTTAAATTTTTAAAATTAAACTCAGGGATTATCTAATTATGGTTTTTTAGCGTTAAGTTTAAAGATGGGCGCGGAATACAAAATATATCAGCATAAATTTGACGCATAAAAAGGGAAATAAAGCATTGATTCGCCGGCGGAAAAAACTACGACCGCCCCGCATTTTTATCCGGGAATAATTCAGCGGTTGAATATAGGAAATAAAATTGAAAAATATTTTTATCATTATCAAAACCATTATTCAGATTAGAGAGAATCGGGCATGCCGAGATTCGTTTTAAATAATCGTTTTAAATAATGAAGCATTATAATAATAAGATGGAATTTATCCGATACTCTAAAATACTTTATTTATTATAATAAATCGGATTTCAATAACCGTGGAGTGGACGGACGTAGAGTGTTTGTAGATAAATGGGATTATGTGAGGTTTTTGGAGAGTATGCGATATTTTAATCAAATTAATCCATTTGGTAGTTTTTACGAACAAAGTTTTATAACTCAAAATAGAGATAATTTAAATTATGTTCCTCGGAGCAACTATAGTTGCTCCGAGGAACTAGATAAACCATTAATAGAAATTATTGCCTATTGCTTGAATTCGAATCATTATCACTTGTTAGTGAAACAGAATATAGAAAATGGTATATCAAAATTTACACAAAAGGTCATGGCTGGATATACTCGTTATTTTAATAATAAATATAATAGATATGGCTCGTTATTCCAAGGAAAGTTCAAAGCTAAAGAAATAAAATCAACATACGGATTAATTAAGCTGTCTATCTATGTAAATTGTAATGCAGAAATACATGACATAGCAAAGAAGGAAAATTGGTTATGGAGTAGCTGTGGAGAGTATAGTTCAGTTCCTTCGAGCAACTATAGTTGCTCGAAGGAACAAGCGAAGGAACAAATAAAGGAAGTTTTATCTGAATTTAACAATGCTCAAGAATATATAAACTTTTGCAATGAATTAATTCCAGAGATAAGAATAATAAAAAATTTAGAGAAATATGGATTAGAGTAAAAATTTCAAAAAAGCACCCAGTCCTCTGCGAGGACTGGGTGCTAAATTTATGGAATAATTTAAATTAAAAGCCAGAAAATTATTAGAAGCATTGTGAAATAAAAGATAAAATATATCGGATACATTTGTGGAAAACTTATAATTTATTTTAAGTTTGCAAATAATATGTGGGGACAATTTAAAAGTTAAAAGCAACATATCAAATCATATCTTTTGTTTTTAGTAGAAATTTTATTGATTATATGATATTTATGGGGTTTTCTTTGCTTCCTGATTATGCTTTTAACTGTATCGGATAGATAAATTATTATAGTTTTATTTATTGCGGCAAGTAGGCAAAAAATGTTATAATTAATCTAACTTATAAAATTTATCCGATACTATATTTTAAATTAACTTTGTTTAATTTTTTTAATAAACTTGGTTATATTCCCCATGCAAAAAGGAGAGCCAGAAGAAAAAATAATAAACGGCAGCCAACCGGCTGATGTTTTTGATACGAACGATTCCAACCTGAATCAAAGTTTTGAATTTTCCGGGGATAAATACGACTATATTTCCTTGGCAGATGCAGCTAAATATACAAAGTTCAGCCAGGATTACATTTCACTTTTAGCGCGCAATAAAAAGATGCCCGCCAAGAAGTTCGGGCGCAACTGGAAAGTGAGGATGGTTGATGTAAACGAGTACATAAAAAGGATTGAAAAAAAACAGGTCCAGCGGGAGGTTAAAAAGGAGCTTTCCGGAGCGACAAAAGCGGAGCGGGGAATAGCCAAGGCGGTTAATGCCATCAGCCCATTCAATGGGGATTCTTACTCTTTGTCAAAAGCGCATCTGACTAATTTTGCGCGCCATAAATTCCAGACAGTATTGGCCAGTTTTTTAATTTTAACGACCATAATGTTTTCCTGCTTTTTCTGGCTTTCCCCGACTTATGCTTCAATGGCGGAAAGGGGACTGCAGAAAGCGGCGGCTAAAACAGTCCAAGCGATATCCGGCGGAGCTGAAACTTTTAAAGAAAAATCAGTTGAAGCGATAATAGCAGCGTCTGAGATTGCTGGCTCCAGAATAGCTAAAATTGATAAAGCTTATAATAACCCTGAAAGCGGTTTTGGCCCGGAGATAAAAAAAGCCGGAGCCAGGACAGTAATCGGCGCCGAACAGTTCGGGTCTTTTATGGAAAATGGCACCTCATATCTTGAACAAAGGGCGCTGTCCAGGCAGGGCTATATAGCCGGCGTATTTGAGATTTCAGTTTTAGAAACAATAAACAATGTAAATTATTTTTCCAGTGATTTAGCATCTGCCGCTAAACAAATTTTCAGCTCTCCGTTAAAGATTGTTCCTGCTCCGGTTAGGTATGCGCTAAACGGGGGGGCGGACGCCATAAACGGATTAATCTCAAGCGGAGCCGAAAAGCTGGAGAAGAACAAAGATGCCTTAGTTAGAAACAAAACGAGCCAAGTCGCCGGCGCTACGGAAAAGGGAAATAGCGGAAAAAGCTTCTCGGATAATTTTTTCAGTTTCATGAAAGAAACCGCGCAAGGGCAGAAAAAGCTATCCCAAGCAGTTCAATCTAAAAGCAACGATGGCTTAAAGAAAATGAGCGGCTACCAACGGAATGCCGGTTTGGCAATTTTAGAAACTTTAGCCCGCGCTACCAATAGCATTGGAAATTTCGTTAATAATAAAATTGCCAGCGGTAAATCACGGGTGTTGGGAATTCAGGAGAACGCGGAAAATACCGCCTCGGGAGTTTGGAACGGAGTCGGCAGCGGAATACTGGCAGTCAATAACAGCTTAATTAACGCGAAAGATGCCTGGAGCAACGAAGAAGTTGAATCAAAACGTTCCCTGGCAGTTTTATGGGCAACCGCTCTTGATTATTTGCTGCCGGATTCGTTGAAAGAAAAAATTGCCCGCGATTCCGGGCTTGAGCCGGCGCAAGTTGGGGAGGCGTCAAAAGAGCCGGTTATTGTAATCGGCGACAGCAGCGGAAGTACAACAGTCATTACCCGAACCGCCAGCTTGCCGCGGAGTTTTGCCATAGATAGTATTATCGGCAGCCCGACGGTAACCGGAGATTTGACGGTAGAAGGTGGAGTGACCGCGGGCGGAGATGTTGTCCTAGAAAAAACTTTAACTGTCGGCGGCCGGTCTGATTTTAAAGCGCCGATATATTCTTCTTCCGGAGACTTTATCATTGATGATAATTTAACCGCATATGGATCAATTACCGGCAGCTCGCTTAATATAAGCAACGCGGCAATAGTAAATACTCTCCAAGTATCCGGCCAGGCAAATGTGGGCGGGCTATTATCAGCGCAGGATTTAACCGTCAGCAATAATGCTTCAGTCGGAGGAACGTTTACAGTGGCCGGCCAGTTTATTTCCCAAAATATTTCTGCCACGCGCTATATCGCAGCCGGCTATTCTTTAAGTTCGGGCGGAAGCTTAACTGTTTCAAAAGACGCTTCCATAGGAGAAGATTTAACAGTGGGCAATGATTTAATCGTGGAGGGCAGCATTAGAACTGACGGCACTTTAACTGTTAATAGGGGAGCTTCCATAACCGGCAATACAATAATTACCGGAGACGCGACTATTACCGGGAGCTTAACGCTTAGTTCGTGGACGACTCCGTACGCACAGGTAAAGGTAGTCGCCAAATCGGGAACCGGCTACTCCACCATTGCCGCCGCCCTTAACTCAATTACCGACGCCTCGGCAACCAAAAGATATTTAATTCAGGTAATGCCGGGGGAATATAACGAGCAAGTTAATTTGAAATCTTATGTTGATATAGCCGGAGAGGGAGCCGATACTACTGTAATCAGCCAGGCCGACGCAGATGTTATAACCGCCAGCAGCACAACCTCAACCGCCAGCTCAACCATCAGCGGATTAACTGCAAAGATAACCGCCGCTACTGCTGCCCGGTCGCTGGTTAATCTTGCAAACGCCTCTGACATTGTTATAAAAAATATTGATTTGAAATATGAAAGCGGAACCGCCGGCTATGGCGTTTACGCAACCAGCAGTTCGCCGGTAATAGAGAACGTAAACATGAGCGGCGGGTCTTTAAATTATGGCTTATATCAAAACGGCGATAACTCCGAAAGCGGAACCATAGTAAGAAATTCCCGAATCAGCGCCGTGTCCGACATTTATGTTGCCGGAACAAACAGTACCGTCTACTCTTACGACAATAAATTATCCGGAACTTACAGTTTTGATCTGGCGACTTCAACGGCAATAGTGGAATCAACCAATGACGCGTACCAGCTTGCCACCTCAACCGGCATCGCTTTTACCGGAACTTTCAGGGATTTAACCAACGCCCGCGAATATGCCGAGACTGGAAATTCTTTAGCGGTCGGCGATATAATTTATTTAGTTAGCGCGGAAACAGTAGCCAAGGCCGACGCATCCGACGCGACAAAATTACCGGCTATTGGAATTGTAATAAAAGATCTGGGCGTTAACAGAGTACTCGTTAAAAATAATGGCCAATTCTATAATTCAAGCGCCAGTTATGTCGCGAATCAAACTTACTATATAGACGACGGCGGAGCCGCTACCACCACGCCTTATGCCGGGCGGTATTCGCAGGCGATAGGAGTTGCTAAAAGCGACAAAGCGATTGAGCTTTCTTTTTCCCGAAGCAGCGCTTTGTCGGTGATAGAAAATACAACCGCCTCGGCAATGCTCATAAATCAGCAGGGAAGCGGAAACATATTTCAGTTGCAGGATAACGGCGCGAATGTAATGACTATTTTTGACGGCGGAAACATAAGCATCGGCACCAGCTCTTCGGATAATTTATTAACCCTTTGGGGAGCAACCAGCGGAACCGGCGCTAGTTTATTAAGCATAGCCGACAGCGCTTCCACCACACTGCTGACTATTTTAGACAACGGATATATCGGAATCGGAACCTCTACGCCAATAGTTTCTTTAGATATTTACGCGACCGACGCTATACGGCTTCCGGCAGGCACAACTGCCGAACGGCCGACCGGAGGAAATGGCATGCTTCGTTTTAATATTGACTCTAATACTTTTGAAGGATATAGCGGTTCTTCGTGGTCAGCAATAGGGGGAAGTTTAATTGATGCTGACCAGGACACTTATATTTTAGCTGAAAGTTCAGGCGGAGCTGATGAGGATACTTTATTTTTCTATAACGCCGGGCAGGAAAAAATGCGGCTAACCAGCGACGGCTACCTCGGGATCGGGACTACCAGCCCGTACGCGTTGTTAACCGTCTGGGCTACTTCTACCGATGCCGCCTTATTCAGCGCGATGGATACGGCTTCCACGACGGTCTTTACGATTTTGCCAAATGGAAATGTCGGGCTGGGAACCACGACGCCTAGCGCCCAATTAAGCATCGCCGGCGCGGACAACAAAATAAGGTTATCGCATTCAGCGGGAAATTACGGGGAAATTTACGCCGACAGTTTGGGGAATTTAAACTTATCTGCCGCTAACGACATATATGTAAGAAATAATTTAGTTCCTGTTCCGGGAAGCACGCATACAGTCGGGTCTGTAACAAATTATTGGACGCACGGCTACTTTGATGAATTAACAGTAAATACTTTGGGCGTCGCCTCCACAACCGTTTCCGGAACGCTAACTTCCAGCTTTACTATAAATTCGGACGCGGAAGGCGATGAAGATTCTTCATTGATATTTTATCGGGGCGGCGGTGTTTTGGGGAATGCAACGCTTAACTGGAAGTCTGCAAGCGACCGGTTTGAATTCGGGGATGCTTCAAATCCTTACGAATTATATGTGCACGGAAATTTAACGGTCGCTTCCACAACGGCGACTTCAACAATTTCCACCGGCGGATTCGCGGTCGGCACTGACCAGTTTCTCGTTCAACAAACAAGTGGCAGGGTAGGCATAGGCACAACTTCTCCTTCCGTAGCTTTTGCAATAGACGCTACGGACGCAATGGTTATTCCGGTGGGCACAACCGCCCAGAGGCCGGACACCGGTTATACCGGCATGTTGCGCTATAATAGTGATAACACCACTTTTGAAGGTTATAATGGCAGTGTCTGGAGCGGATTGGGGGGTGTAATTGATGTTGATCAGGATACTTACATAATTGCGGAAAGCTCATCCGGCGCGGACGAAGATGTTCTCTTTTTCTATACTGCAAACAGCGAGAAGATGCGTCTTACCAGCGGCGGATACTTAGGGATAGGAACTACTTCGCCGGACGCGGTGCTTCATATTGCCAGTTCCACCGGCGGAACTTTAATTTTAGACGACAGCGGCGGAGTCGCCAATGACCGGCTGATGGAGTTTGATATGGACGGCGGAGCTTTAACCATCAGAAGCTTAAACGACGCTTTAACAACTAATATTGATAATATCTTAGTTTTAGATAACGGCACCGGCAATGTTAGGGTGGGAAATTATTTTGAAGTCGGCGATGAAAATAACGACAGCAACAAATCGGTTTACATTGACCGCAGTTTTACCGGCACAGCCAACGCTTTTGGCATAGCAAATGTCGGAACAATTACCGGCGCCGCGAATTCCAATATTTATGGCGCGTATTTTGCCAATAATTTTACCGAAGCCGGCAGTGGAACGCACGCTTTATTTGCGCAGGGATATTTTGCTTCTTCTACAATTACCGCTGACGGAGCTACCATAACCGACGCGATGACACTATATATCGGCGGAGCTCCAAGCGGAGCAACTAATAATTACGGATTATATGTCGCGCCTTCCGTTGGATATTCCGTGCCCGCGTTAATCACGGACAGTTCAAATAATGTCGGAATCGGGACAACGAGCCCGTCTAAAATGTTTTCCGTCCACGGAGAAGCGTATTTTAGCGCGACCACTACCATTGAAGGCCAGGTTCTAGCCCAGACGCTTTCTTCTTATGACCCCAATACCGGAGTGATGCCGGCGCCGGCATACAGTTTTTACAGCGACGGCGACACGGGCATGTTTAATTCTGAAGCTAACAATTTGGCGTTCGCGACGAACGGCCAGATGCGCGTTAATCTTTTTGACACGGCCATGCAGGGCGCTGTTGCCGGCACTTTCCGCCTTAATCATTCAGCCGCCGGCACGGAAGGCGCGCCCACTTACGCGTTTTGGGGGAGCAATAGCGATACCGGCATGTTTTCGCCGGAAGACGGCGCGCTTGCGTTTACCGCCAATGCCACTGAAAAAATAAGGATTACAAGTGATGGCAACGTCGGCATCGGCACTA
The DNA here is from genome assembly GCA_041652935.1 of Patescibacteria group bacterium. Classification (GTDB taxonomy): domain Bacteria; phylum Patescibacteriota; class Patescibacteriia; order Patescibacteriales; family XYC2-FULL-47-12; genus JBAZGH01. The sequence goes on from JBAZGH010000002.1 coordinate 61,032, forward strand.
TCTCCCCAACCTACAATTTGGACGTTACCGGCAACGCTCATTTCACCGGACTTGTTGACGCTTCCCACTTTATCGCCACCTCCACTACCGCGACCTCTACTTTCTACGGCGGTTTTGCCGCGGGCAATAATGCTGGCTTGATCGTTAACCAAGCGGCGCCGGCGAATAGCTTATATATCAATTCGGCGGGGAATGTGGGAGTGGGGACGGCTGATATGATAGGGCAATTAACCGTCAAGGGTGACCTTTCAATTTATACGGATTATGACGGCTTGGCAACAATAAAATTTTCCAGAGAGACAACTGGCGCGCCTTCTTATGTCGGCAACATTTCGTATAATCATAATTCAAACAGCATGGGTTTTGTTGTTAACGGCGACTCAAGAATGGCAATAAACTCCTCCGGCAATGTCGGTATTGGAACTAGTACGCCTTGGGCACAATTATCAGTAGAGGGGCAAGGAAGCAAGCCGGAGTTTCTAGTAACCGGAACAGATATGACTCCAGATTTTATAGTAGATGTGAATGGCAACGTCGGCATCGGCACCACTTCTCCCTACGCCAAATTATCCGTAGTCGGCCAGACTGTTTCCGAATACTTCACCGCCACCTCCACTTCCGCCACTTCTACTTTCCCTTACTTAGCATCAACCCAATCCAACCTCGGCACAGTGGTAGGAGGCACCTGGCAGGGAACAGAGGTTGGCGTAAACTACGGCGGAACAGGAACCTCAACAGCTCCCTCTTACGGTTATGTTTTAGTCGGCAATGCCACGAATGATGGCTATGATTATATAGCCACCTCCACTTTCGGAGGCGGCGGCGGTACAATGACCAGCTTTATTTTATCAGATAGTTCCAATACCGAAACGATTGAGAATAGCGATACTTTAACAATTCAAGGAAGCGCTAATGAAATAACAGTTCTAGTCGGGGCGACTGATACCGCCACTATTTCTTTGCCGGATGTTGTTTATATCGGAGATTCCGGAAAATTAGGCCGGGACGCTGATAATCTGATAGACTTTACGACTGATAATCAAATAATGTTCAGGACTAACGCCGTTGATAACAGATTAGTGCTTGATAACGCCGGCAGAATCGGCATCGGCACCTCTACCATGTCTTCCATGTTTACGGTTTGGGGCGACACTTCTGCTACCGGCGCATCTTTATTCAGCGTTGTAGATAATGCCTCCAGCACCCTGATGACAATTTTGGATACGGGCAGGATCGGTATTGGCACTACCAGTCCTTTAGCTACTTTTTCTGTCCAGGGCACGGCTAATCAAGATATATTTACAATCGCTTCTTCTACCGGAGCAAGCATATTTAAAGTATCCAGCTTGGGCAAGGTAAGCATCGGCACCGGAGGCGGTAATTATGAAATAACGCCCACTGACGGCTCGCTAGGAATTGACGGTTATCTTGGCGTCGGCACTTCTACGCCGGCTGAAGAATTGGGAGTTGCCGGAGATATTTATCTTAGCGGTTCTTTGAAGTTTGCTGACGGAAGTTCAATGAATGCGGCCGGAGGCGTATGGTTATCTAATGGCAGTGATTATTACTATAATGCCGGCAACGTCGGCATCGGCACCACCTCTCCCTACGCCAAACTCTCGGTAGTCGGCCAGACTGTGTCAGAATATTTTACAGCTACTTCCACCTCCGCCTCCTCCACTTTCCCAATGCTGGTTTCTACTTACAGCAATGTCGGCACGGTGCAAGCCGGCACTTGGAACGGAACCGCAATCAGCCACGAATACGGCGGTTTGGAATTTGACGCCTCGGCCATCACCACCGGCGGAATGATCCGCGGAGCCAGCTCCGGAGTAATGGAGATTTTAGGATTGGGAACAGCCGGACAGATACTGGGCTCTGTTAACGGACAATTAGGATATATTTCTACTTCTACCATGCCGTTTATTTCAAACGCGCTTACCAAGGGATATTTTTTAGTCGGCGATGACAGCGGATTGGCTCAAGCTACTTCAACAATGTTTATTAGTTCTACGGGGAATGTGGGGATAGGCGATGCAAATCCTGATCAGTTACTTAATATACATCAATCGGCAGGAAGCAGTGCTTCATATGCAAGATTTACAACCGCAGAAAGTGAGTCGGGTTCGGGAAATGGATTCTTAATAGGTTCACACAGTAATTTAAACGCTTTTGTCACCAACTATGAAAATGGGGATTTGTATTTAACAACTAACGGAGTTTCAAATCAACTAGTTTTGGATTCCGCTGGGGGTGTTGGGGTTGGTACAGCGGCGCCAACTTCTCCGGGAAATTCTAGTAAATTTTTAACAATCTCTGGAGCTAATCATGCAGGACTAGTTTTGATAGATGAGGGTGCTAGTCGAGAATGGGAAATACAAGCTGATAATGGGTTGTATTTTATGGAAGGACAAGGGTCTTTAGCTGTACATATGTTAATAGATGCCACTGGCAACTTAGGCATCGGCACCACCTCCCCATGGGCGCAATTATCAGTAGAGGGGCAAGGAAGCAAGCCGGAGTTTTTAGTTACCGGAACTGATATGGCACCTGATTTTATTGTAGATGTGAACGGCAACGTCGGCATCGGCTCCACCACCCCGGGCGCGCTCTTCTCTGTCGGCTCGGCGGGAACCGGCTTGCAGATTAATTCCAGCGGAACAATAACTTCCGGCACCTGGAACGGAGCGGCGGTCGGCATCGCCTACGGCGGCACCGGATTAACTACTACTCCCACCGACGGCCAGCTCTTAATCGGCAAAACAGACGGAACTTACAATTTGACTACCCTTACAGCCGGGTCAAACGTAACAATTACTGAAGGCGACGGGACAATAACAATAGCTTCTGCTGGTGGCGGCGGCGCCGGAAGCAATTACGGCGCGGTTGGTGCGCTCGCCTTTTACGCTACCGCCGGCACTACGGCAACCGGCACGGACGTCAGCTTATTAAAATGGGACAGTTCTTTCGGCCGGCTGGGGATCGGCTCTTCCACCCCAAATTACCTTTTGTCAATTGCATCTTCCACCGCCACTAATTTTTTGCGCATCGCCACTTCTTCATCTGGAGATTTGTTCACGGTTACCAATACACAAATCACCTCAAAATTGCCGGTTAACATGAATACGACCGGCGATGTGCAGATCGGCTCTGATTTGGTATT
>JBAZGH010000003.1:0-42510 GCA_041652935.1 Patescibacteria group bacterium
CAATTTAGGGATAATTCTTCGTACGGAAAAGTTGTTGGTTCAGGCGCGCGTGATATTTATCAAAATTGCTATAATCCGGCGGCTGACGCGGGAAAGGGGAATAGCGAGTGCGGTAGCGCGACCAGCGGACAGTCATGCTGTAGAGGGATAATTGAAACTGATCCGGAGAATGTATGTAGGGAGTTTTGATAAAATAATATTAAATATTCAATATTAAATATTACTACAACGAGATTAAGATAATATGATTGTAATTTATTATGAATGATTATGTAAAATTAGGTGATTTAGATTTATATAAAGAGGCAGTAGAATTAAGTAGGAAAGCTTGGAAAATATTTGAAAATTTTAATTGGCAAGATAGAAAAATAATTGGCGATCAATTCATTAGAAGTTCTGATTCAATTGGTGCGAATATAGCCGAGGGATACGGCAGATTTCATTATAAAGATAGAGTGAGATTTTATTATAATTCGCGAGGATCATTATTAGAAACAAAACATTGGATTTTACTTCTATATGAAAGAAAGAAAATGAACAAAGAAGAATTTAATAATTTTTTAAATTTACTAACAAGTATTCATAAACAACTTAACAGTTATATAAGCTCATGTTTAAAAAGCGTTTAAAAACAAAATATTCAATATTCAATATTCAATATTCAATAATTGCTATTTTTGTAGTAATTAATTTGTTTTTTGTATGCGATGTTTCGTTAGTTCTTGCCCAAACTCCCGTCGACGTTGACTATGCCTTTACCGGAAATACCAGCCAGTCGGCTGAAGACTTGGCGGCACAAGCCGGGCTGTCAACACGGGACCCGCGGGAAGTAGCGGCGCTGGTTATAAATATAATTTTGGGCTTTTTGGGAATAATCGCGGTCGGATTGATAATTTACGCTGGGTTTTTATGGATGACTGCGGCTGGCAATGACGATAAAATAGCAACAGCCAAGAAGATAATGGTTCGGGCGGCGATCGGCTTATTGATAATTCTTTCCGCTTTCGGCATAGCCGCTTTTATTTTAAGGGTTTTATTGGGCGCAAGCGGCGGAGGGGATAATAATATAAATCCAAATCCCAATATTCCGGGAGGCGGTTTGCCAGCAGAATTTTTATTATTAGATACTAATCCCCGGGATAAAGCAATTAATGTTGTGCGAAATGCGCAAATTATATTTTATTTTAACAGTCCGATAAATAAGGGTACTGTTGCCAATAATTTTGATGTAAGTGTAACCGGCAATATTACTTATGAAAATAATAATAGCATGATAGTATTCACTCCGGACGGCGCTTGCGATACAAATTTAATAACAACCAATATTTGTTTTCCGGCAAATACGCAAATATCAGCATCTGTAACTGGAAATTTACAAAGGGTTAGCGCGGGAACTTTGCCTGTTAATTTAGATTGCTCTGCGTCAGGAGTACCGTGTTCCATAACTTTTACCACAGGTGATTCTTATGATTTAAACTTGCCCGACGGAGCCAGTTGCTCTACCGGAAACCAAACGCAATGCAGCGACAATAATTTATTATGCGCTTCTGATTTTTGCGCTCCCGTTGGGCAAGATTGCTTATGCCAAAATGCGCCGATTATTGATTATATTACTCCGGTTGGAGGATTTTGCGAGTATGATTCAACCGCTATTACTGGTTTAAGCCCTGCTTTATATGAAAATAAAGTTTGCCAAAATAACAGCGATTGCGATTTTAATTATAATGGAATAAATGTAACGGGTATTTGCAACACCATCACCCCTAACGGCGCGGTTGGAAATATGGTAACGATCGGCGGGCGATGGTTTGGTGATACTCCGGGCGAAGTTCATTTTAGCGGAGCATTAAGCCCGGCAATTCTTGCCGGAGTGCAAAATTCAAGTTGCGGCGCCTCTTGGTCTGATAATGAAGTAGTAGTTATTGTTCCAAATAATGCGGCGACAGGTCCGGTTACAATAACTAATGTTTCCAGTTATAGCGATTCGACGGATAATGATCGGGGAGGAAAAATAGAAGATTTTGTCGTAAATGAAATCGAAAGGCCCGGGCTTTGTAAAATAGATCCGGTAGAGGGAGAATATAGGGATAAAATTATTTTATACGGAGTGAATTTTGGAACTACGCCCGGAACAGACGCGCCGGCAGACGCAGATAAATTCAAATATGTTTTATTCGGCGGGATAAATTCCTTAGTACAAACTAATTTTTCTTGGAGCGATCTTAAAATTGGAACAGTTATAGATGGACCGCAAGTACCCAACTTAGTGCCGCAAAGTAATATTGCAGTTCAAGTAAAATCTTTAAATAATGTTTCAGGAAATTCAAAAGCGTTTAAAATAAACAAAAGCCGGTTCGCGCCCAGGATTGATAATGTAAGTCCGTTGGATGGCGCTGAAGGTGATTATATTACTATTATCGGCGATAATTTTGGAAATGATAAAGGAGAGATATTTTTTAGCGACAATGATAGCGCGGAAGTATACGATGCTAACGGAAATTTAAATTCCGGAAATGTTGCCGGTAGTTTTAACTTTCCGGTCGAATGCGCGCAAGATAATATTTGGAATGAAAAACAAATAATTGTTAAAGTTCCTGGCGGATTAAGCGGTGCTGAATTTTTTATTAAAATTAAAGCAAAAGATTTTGAATTGGCGGAAGTTTGGGGAGATAGCGTTGGTGAAAAAGAATTTACTTTAGGCGGGGAGCCAAAGCCGGGACTTTGTAAAACTTGGCCGGAGAACGGAGCGGCGGGAAGCGCAAGTAAAATTAGTTTTTACGGTGAACGGTTTGGAGATGACGAAGGCGATATAAAATTTTATGATGATAAAGTAGTTGATATAACCGTAGCTGAAGATTGGGTAAATGTTGACGGAACTGATATTGCTAAAGCAACAGTACACGCCGACGCTGAAACCGGCGAAGTTAAAGTTTTAAATAGCGCGAATACAGAAAGCAACCCGTTATTTTTTCGGGTAGATTCATGTTTAGCTGACAACGGTTCGCCAAAAGCAAATTATTGCTCCAGCAATAACCTGCCGCCCTTATGCTGTCCGCAAAATACTATAATGGCGGGTAGTTGTGTCGATACTTCTGATCAATGCGGTATAGTTTTAGGCGCAACTTACTCACAATATTATGTGGAATTCTCGACAGCTGCTTCTAACGACATTCCTTGTGACAGTGATTTATTAACGCCAACTTGTGATGCTGATAATAATTTTTGTGAGACCCAAGCATTAAGTAACAGCAGTAATAAAGTATGGTGCGAGCCGGAAACCTGCACTTGCCAAACTCCCGGCAGGCCGAAAGTAATAGTAGAATGTAATCGTCGTGAATACGAATGTTCAAGGCAGGATCTGCCAAGTCCTTCGCCGTTAACTTATGATTGGGATGTTAATCGCGAAAAACCATTGGCTTGCACTAACGCGGTTATAACCGCCCGTTTTGATCAAGTAATGAATTTAGATACTATTACGGATTCTACGGTTGGATTATATTCATGTGGCGATACCAGCACAAGCACCTGCGGTACCGCAATAACGGGAAGCGTATCATCTAAGGGGTACGCCAATAATAGCGGTTCATATTTTGAATATACTCCGGGCAGTATTTTATCAGCTGATATATGGTACAAAGTACAGTTAAACGCTGAAAATATTTTAGCCAGTTCCACTAAACTGAAATTAGTAGGAGGAGAACCGAATAATCTTAATGATAATGCGGATAATTATGTTTGGTATTTTAAAACGCGCGCCAGCAGCGAGGGCTGCAATATCGGCTGTGTAACAGTTGTGCCGACTGATTTTACCGCCCGGCAGTTAAATCAGAAAATAAATTATAAAGTAATGCCCGACCAGGAAGACAATGCGTGTATTATGATTAACGCGACCGGTTATGATTGGGGTTGGGAAAGCGATAAAACAGGTAAGGCGACAATAGCTTATAATTTAAGCAATCCATATTATACTTCAACCTCTACCGCGACCGCTTTGCAGGAAACTGCCGTTAATGACCCCGTTATAATAAGCGCGGAAGAAACTAGCCAGCAGAAAATAGGAACATCAACCTTAAACATAGACTTCGGCTTCAGAGTGGAAAAAGTATGGCCGGTAAGCGAATGCGAAGATGTTTGTTTGAACGCGGATGTGGGAGCTGGATTTAGCGCGGAGATTAATGAAAATTCTCTGAGTAATAAAGTTGTTTTACAACGATGCAATAAATGTTCAAAAAATTGCGATATTGGAAGTAATGATTTTGATATCAATGCATTTCAATGCGAAGATTGGGAAGATGCTAGCGGTATTTCTTTAGACCCAGCAGTAATACAAGCGACGCCAAGGGAAATGAGTTTTAATATAAGCAGTTTAAGTTCTTATGTATTTTTGTTTGAGCCAAATACAATTTATAAAGCAGTATTAGTAGGCGGGGATAGCGGCATAAAAAGCGAGGAAGGAAGCGTGATTGATAATCCAAGCAGCGGAAATAATTATGAATGGATTTTTGCCACCGGCGAAAATATTTGCGAGGTTACCGATATTGAAGTTAAGCCAAGTCCGGGGATTACCACCTTAGTCGGCTATGATGTTGATTACACCTCGATTCCATACAGTGACGAGCAACTTTGTTTACAAGATACTAAGCAAAGACTGAAGGGGGAATATTATAATTGGAATTGGAGTCCAATGAATAGTGAAAATGATTTAACAGCTTTTATGAAAGAGCCATTAGAAAGTAACGCTGTTATAGATTTAACTGGAACTTCACGTGATTATAATGCAAAAGATCAGGAAACGGTAGCCAGAGGACAAGGAAATGTTGAAAATGATCCAATTTATGGAATGTCGCAAAAGACAGAAGTAACCGCCGAAATAGGCTCCGGCTCAGACGGCAGCACCAGTATTTTCGACCAAGCGGATCCAGTCAATGGAAGCGCTGATTTTATACTGCAATGCGGTTGGACAGAAGACAGTGAATGCCATATCGGAAATACAAATATGAGTGAAACGTACGGAGTAGGAAATGATACTTGCTGTTATCAGCGTCCGTGGGCGCAGCAGTCCCAGCCATATAATAACGCGGCTAATGTCTGCCGCAATGCTTTACTTGAGGTTACTTTCAATCAGCCGATGGATGTTTCCAGCTTCCAAGGAAATGTAATTATAGCGGCTAAATTTCCGACTGGCGCACCGTGCCCGGACGGCAGGGAATATATTATAGTTTATAATAATTCAGCAAGCGGAAAATTAGTGCAAGCAATTAAAGCGACTTATAATGCCTTATCTTTTTTTAATAATAATATATTACTGAATTCAATAGAGTGGATAGCTGATAAAGCCGCTAGCTTGCCGATTGTAAAAAATATTTTAACAGTATCCAGCGCCAGCGCGGAAAATTTTGAGGAAAAATGGTGCGCGGTTAACGGCAATGTCAGCGGATACAACCAATACACGGGAGGAGAATTAAAAGGCGTAATGGCTTTTGCGCCGACTGAATTATTGCCGACAATTGAGGCGACAAATTCAAACGCTAACGGGCGGGAACATTTAATTTTAATAAAAGGGGATGATAATTTAGAAGACGCAGACCGAAGCGGAAGCGTTAAAAGTATTTATGGAGCGAGCATGGGCAAAACAGACTCATCTCCGGTGGAGGGAGTAATTTGCCGGGGAGACGCCCAAGGTGAAGACTGCGCTATTAACGGCCAGAAATTTTACGGGCAGGCGATTAAATTTACTACTCTTGCGGATATAAGAAATTCAGCAGGGACGCCGTTAAATTATTACGGAATTTGTTTGGGCGACCACATTAGAGTAGAAGAGCCGTCTTGGCTGTTTAATACCAGAGAGGATGATGCTAGAGATAATTCTTCCGGTCTTATGTACGACACTATATATGACGCGGATAAAGAGTTTACAGCGACTATGATGTCGCGCGATGGGCAGGCCTTGGTTGGAATAGCGGGCGTGTATAATTGGGAATGGGGCTGGGCGCCGCGGGATGCAGATATTATTATAGCGCGAGACGCTAGTCCATCTAGCCCATCCATTGGTGATGGAGCTAACCCAAGTAGAAAAATCGCCGCGGTCAATGAAAACGCGCGAACTAGAGCCAGGACATTTTTTGAGGCGACCGCGACTATAAAAGATAATAGTTTAGTCGGCGATGTCAGCGGGTTAACTAATATAAACGACTCAGTAACCGGTTCAGCCGACATTAGGGTATTTTTATGCGATAATCCTTGGCCTCCATTTATTCCGGGCACAGGAAATTGGCCGTATATTGACGATAACAGTAATTGTTTATCAGGAAGTGGAAGCTGTTTGGATACGCATTTTGAACTTTATTATTGCCGCGATAAAGGCCAAAACGGAACGTCAGACGACTTGCCGATAATTTCAGATAACGGAGCTATACGCGGATATTCCGGAAATATCATTAAAGAATTTTTATTTACTCGAGCGGATAGGCCGAATGCGCCGACAGGATTTAAAATAAAGAGTGAAGATGAATTGCGATGGACTGAAGATGGAAAAATGAAATATAAAATTTATTATGGCACCAGCTCTAAAAATTACACAAGCACAGTAAATGTCGGCAAGACTGATTATTATGATTTAAATAATTTAAATTTAGCAGATGGCAACACTTATTATTTCGCGATTAAAGCTATAGATTCCGACGGCGCGGAAAGCGATTTTTCTAATGAAGTTGAGCATAGTATTGGCGCGGTTATAAATTCGCCGACCGCTTTGCGGGCGAATGCTTTTTCCGGCGCTAAAAAAATTAGATTAATTTGGAGCAAGAGCATGAAAAACGGGGCAGTTGACGGAGAAGTAGATGATTATAATGTTTATTTAAATTATGAGGGGGATGCTAAAAACGATGAACAAAAATTAGCCAGTAGTTTAGATTGCAGCCAAACAAGCGAAACAATGGAATGCGACTGGCAAGTTCAAAATGCTAATAAAAGTTATTATTTTCAGGTAGAAGCTTTACGAGACGGAAAAGCGAGCAGAAATAAAACTGATTATATAAGAGTAGATTTTGGGCCGGTAGGGTATTGGAAGATAAATGAAGGGTCCGGGAGAGTAATAAAAGACAGCAGCCAATTTATAAATCATGGGAACTATGAAAGTAATGCTAATTATAGTGATATGTGGAGCGATAAAACATTGGTTTTTGGGGCGGGAAGGAATGATTATGTTTCCGTTCCCGCAAAATCCAATTTAGATTTATCAGCTTCCGGCGGATTCACGGAGAGCGTTTGGATTAATCCGGACTTAGCGCAAATGGTAGTTACCAGCACTTATGCGATTATCGGCTATCAAAATGGCGCTGGAGAACAGAATCGCTATCCCAGTTTGTACATCAAATACAAAGATGAAATTCATGCTGGATTTGGCACTGAAACAGAATGGTGTAACTTTACCTCTAACGCTGATTTAATAAGTAATGATGACTATTGGTATTTTATAACAGTCGCTTATGATAAAAAAGAGTATAAGCTTTATATAAACGGCGAGCTTAAAGGCAGCTTTATTCCCAAAAATACAAACGACGTCGACTGTATCAATGAAATCCCCAAATCTCTAAACCGGTTTGATATCGGCAAAGTGGACGCGTCTTATTTTTTGGGCAATATCGCCGACGTAAAGATTTATAATCATATCCGGACAGCAGAACAAATTAGAGACGATTTTAATAATAACAGAGCAAGGTTTTAATTTTAGCTTTTGTTTTGTAGTGATATAATTTATTTAAAAATAAGGAATTAAACAAGGAACTAAGTTCCGAATATATAAATTAATGAAACTAAGCTTTAAAGAACAAATTATTCTAACAATAACCGTTTGCATTTTAACAGCAGGCCTGCTTTTAGTATTTAATAATAACAAAGCAAGCGCTCAAGAGTCGGTTGACGGCATCGCAGTCCGGGTTATGCCTAATCCGCAGTCGTTGAGCCCGACCAGGTGGTATCTGGAAAATATAAAAAATCAGGGTTCGCCGTCGCAGTTAATCGTTGACGGCTATCAGGCGGTTCGGGACGGGCGCTCGGTTTACGTCAGCGCGGCGAACATTGAAAGCGGAGCTCCGGGGGTTGAGAATGATGAATTGTATATAAATATCTATATCCTTTCCTATACGCAGGCATTACCGGACGAAGCGGACGAGAACAGCGCCACGACTGATATTTTCGGACAGCTGTTAAATAATTGGACCTTTAATGTAAATATTTTAGATAGCAAGGGATATGGGAATTGCAAAAAAATAGAAGACAACAGCAATACCGGAAGGTCTTGTTTTGTTGATATTCATTGCAATTATAAAGAGGGGGAGTATTGCGCGAGTGAAAAAGCAAGTATTGTGCGCGATGTAAAGCGATTGGCAGATATCAGGGATATTGAAATGTATTTAAATAATTATTACGAAGCGGTTGGTTTGTATCCCAAGCTTGATGCCGGAACTTATCTGCCTAAAAAGTCAATCTCAGTTTGGCCCAGCTGGCAGGAAACGTTGGGCATGGATTTGGGCATAACGCTTCCAACAGACCCCTTAAATAAATTAAAGGGGTGTCCGGCCGGGTTTGATTCCAAAACCTGCTGGAATGAAAATACGCAAGCTTTTGCCGGTAGCCTTCCGGAAAATCCAATGGGAAGCGTTTATCAGTATATTTCGGAAAATGAAGGCAAAAATTATCAGCTTTGCGCTGTTATGGAGACTGATTATACTTCTGATTTTACCGGAGCGTGCAGGGCCATGAATTGGGCCGGTTCCGGAGTTTCCACAGAATCTGCAGAAAATAGAGCGCCAATTATTTTAGTTAAAGAAAATATAACTCTTAATATAAGAGAGCCATTAAGGGAATATGTAACAGCTTATGATCCGGACGGAATTATTAAGAAATGGGATATAAAGTCCACAACGGTTGGTTTTAATTTGGAAAATACAGGGTCATTTAATGAACGCATTTTAACGCATGACCGTTTTGTTAGCGCAGGTATTTTTTCAGTGAGTATAAAAGTGACAGATAATCAAGAAATCACTAGTGAAAAGACAATAAATATTACGGTAAAATAATTTTATAAATGAATACAAAATTTTGTGTTATACTAATTTCATATGTTAGCAAACTATTTTTTTTACGCGCCGAAAATTATATTTGATTTTATAGCGGATATTTTATATTTTATCCCCTGGTGGTATAGCAGGGGATTGGTTGAAATTGTAAAAAAATCATGGCGGTTTCTAATAAGAAAAGAAGAAGAACTGGCGATTTTAGTCTGGCTTAAAAATATCCATAAGCCGCTTTATGAGAAATATGGTTGGCGGGGGGCGGTTAAAAGTGTTATAATGCGTACAGGGCAGATTATTGCGCGCACAGCTATTTTATTATTTTGGGCATTTTTTACTACTGTGAAAATTTTATTATACTTCATAGCGCCTTTATTGGTAATTTGGCAGATAATATACCAGGTGATATAATAATAAATTTTGTAATTTTTAATTTTTAAATAATATCTAATTTTTAAATTTTAAACACGACGACGCGCTACTATAATAAAATCCGTGTTTTTTAAAATTAAGATTTAAAATTTATTTATAAAATTAAAAATTACAAAATTAAAAATTTTATTTTTATGTTCGACAATTTAAACCAACAACAAGGACAGGGGGGGCAGCCAAATCAAAATTTGCCTCAAAGTCCGGGGGCAAGAAGCAAGCCGGCTTATAGTCCATCAAAAATTTCAGCAGCCGAACCTGAGGATATTTTTGCCGGAACCGACAGCCAGTCGGCCAGCCGTCCGGCGGCAGCCGTTTCTAATGCTGGAGGCGGAAATATTGCGCAAGCGGCAAAAGCCGTTAGTAAACCGCCGCAATTCCAGCCAAAATCGGAAACGGCCACCGGCCAAAATCAATCACCCGCAGTACCTGATTTTTCGATCCCAAATCCAAATGTTGGCGCCCGGCAAGCGCAGGACCCAGAGCGATCAAACGGAGACAAAAAATACGTTATTATAGGAATAATAGTAATCACCGTTTTAGTGGTAATTTTAATTTCAATGATAGCGCTGGCTTATTACAAGGCAAGCAGCACCCCGGAAGATATAAGCGATTTGCCTATTCAGGGAAATACAGCCAATGAAGCGGATACTGCCGGCCAGCAAGAATCATTTTCTTCCAGCAACAATATCAACAGCAGTTTGAATTTGTCTGAATCTGAAGGAGGGGTTGACTCTGTGAATAGTAATTTTACAACCGAAGGAGATGCGACAACCGACAGCCAAGCGCAAAAAAATAATCAATATATTTTAGAGGAAATTACCGATTCTGATAAAGATGGAATGACCGACGGGGAAGAGAAACGGCTAGGAACAGACCCGAACAGCTCTGATACGGATGGAGACGGATTGTTTGACCGGGAAGAGATTAGGGTTTACAAAACAGACCCGATAAACCCCGATAGCGACGGAGACGGATATAGCGACGGCGCAGAGGTGAAGAACGGATATAACCCGAACGGCCAGGGAAAATTATACGAATTACCATAACAGTTAAAAGTTTATAAAGTTAGAAAGTAAAAAGTTTAGTCGAAATTTATTTAAACTAAAACTTTATAAATTTTATGACTTTACAAACTTTTAACTAAATTTTTTTATGTTTAAATTTTTAAAAAAACAGCAAACAACAAGCGAATCCAGAACGGAAGAGAAAGAGAAAAATAAAGAGCGCGGAGAACTGGACCACATTGAAATACGCGGCATGCCGAAAAAGTTCCGAAAAGAATCCTCGGGGGGCGCCAGCCAGACAAAAACAGTCGGGCTTTTGATAATTGTCGGCGGAGGCATAATTTTAATATCTGCCAGCGTTTTTTTATTTTGGTATATATATAATTCAGGGGACGAGAATAAAAACGTTGCTCAAGAAAATGCAAATATTTCTCAAGAATCGGCAGTAAATGAAGAAGATAAAAAGGAAGAGCCGGAAGAAGTAATAGAAGAAAGCGCAGAGTCGGAAATTTTTAGCTGCGGTTCCAATAAAAGAGCGTTGTTAAATTCCATAGATGACGATTATGGCATAGAAGAGGTTTTCGCCTGCTTGGGCGAGCAAATAGCAAATAACTGCCAAAAAGCAACCAGCACCTTAAAGACAATAGACGCGGGCGAGGTCCAATTTGAAATTTTAGGCGAAAGACAGAGCAAATGCCTGGTTAAAGCAAGCTACGCAGATGACTTTAGCGGAAGCCTTTCAATATACGCCAATACTTCAATGCAGTGTTTTTATGACATTGACGAGCTTGATAATTTAGGATATGAGCCAGACAAGCTGGCTTATTATGTTTATCAGCAAAGCAGTTTGCAGAATTTAAGCGCAGAAAGCAGTAATTGCTTAGGCACGACCGTTGATTTATGGCAGCAACAGGCGCGCCGGCAGGAAAATGAAGAAGACCAAAACTTTGAATTTAAAGCAGGTATTGATACTGACGGCGACGGCTTAACTGATGTAGAAGAAAATACCGTCTTTGTTACTGATATAAATAAAATGGATACTGACGGCGACGGATATAACGACCGGGAAGAAATTTTAAATTTATATAATCCCGCCGGCAACGGCCTTTTAGCTGACAGCGAATTGGTTTTAATTTACAGTAACACCGTTTATAATTATAACGTATTATATCCCCGCGATTGGCAGCGCGCAGAAAGCGCCGGCGGCATATTTTTTATGTCAGGAGTTGACGGGTCAATCCAGATTTTAACGCAGGATAATGAGGAAAATAAAAATATTGGGCAATGGCATGCTGATTTAATAGGCGAGAGCGAAGCCGGCCAAAGCTCCGAAAAAACAAAAAATAACATGGAGGTGATTTACAGCGCCGACCGCCAGACCGCTTATTTAACTTCTGCCGGAGGAGGAGATAAGGTTTTTATCATAACCTACAGTCCGGAAACCGGAAGCTCACTTGAGTTTTTAACTGTTTTACGGATGATGGTCAAAAGCTTTAAATAGAACTTACTTTATACGAACTTAAATTATTTGCGATCCCTTAATGCGAATTCATTCTACGGATTTATACGGACACAGATGAATGCGAATACTTCAAATTCAGTATTAATATACGTTATCGGTATTTGTGGCATTTGCATTCATCTGAGTAGTTTTAGATAAGTACAACGAATTCGTATTAAAGGTTTGGTGGACTAAAAAATCCGTAAAAAGAAATTTGAACATGAAGCTAGAAATAAATAATACTACCAAACAGAGGATAAATAAAAAATTACTGCAAAAAGCGGCTGATGTTTTCGGAAAAAAAATGGGGTTTGCAAAGTCATCGATTTCGTTGGCTATAGTGGGAGAGGGCAAAATGAAAAAGATAAATAGCGCCTGCCGGGGAATAGATAAGCCGACAGATGTTTTGTCCTTTGAATTTAAAGATGGGGAGAATTTGGGAGAAATCATAATTTGCTATGAAGAAGTAAAAAAGCAGGCCGGGCGACAAGGCATTCCAGCGCAGGATGAACTTGTTTTTATTTTTGTCCATGGCTTGCTCCATTTAATTGGTTTTGATGATAAAAAAGAAAAAGACAGGGAAGAGATGATTAAAAAAGGGAAAAAGTTGTGCAAAAGTATTATATAGATGATAATATATAAATATTGTATAATTTAACTAAGAAACTATTTAACTAAAACAAGATGAGGGATAATTTAATTGTCGGCCTTGATATAGGTTCAAATTACATAAGACTGGTAGCCGGGCAGAGGAAAGAAGATGAATTGCAAATTATAGGAGCGATAGAATCGCCTTCAGAGGGGATTAACAGGGGAGTAATCAACAGCATTGAAGATGCAACCAGTTCAATTTCACGCTGTTTGGAAAAAGCCGAACGGCTGGTTGGTTTGCCTATTGTCAGCGCCTGGGTCGGAATTTCCGGATCGCATATTAAATCGGAAAAGAGCCGCGGCGTTGTTGCCGTTTCCCGCAGTGACGGCGAAGTTACAGAGGATGATGTTGACCGCACCATTGAAGCGGCCAGAGCCCTTTCTGTTCCGCCTAATTATGAAATTTTGCACGTTATTCCAACTAGGTACACGGTTGACAATCAAGCCGATATAAAAGATCCGGTGGGAATGATAGGCGTCAGGTTGGAGGCCGAGACTTTAATTATTCAGGGGCTTTCCTCCCAAATTAAAAATTTTACCAAAGCTGTTTATCGGACTGAATTAAATATTGAAGACCTTGTTTTATCCAGTCTAGCGGCCGCCGAGGCGGTAATAACGGAAAAGCAGAAGGATTTGGGGGCCCTGCTTCTAAATATAGGCAACAGCACTACCAGCATCGCTGTTTTTGAAGAGGGTGAGTTGCTGCATACCGCGGTGCTGCCCATTGGCTCTGAACATATTACCGCCGATATTGCCATCGGGCTTCGCTGCCCGATAAATTTAGCCGAGCGCATTAAGATTAAATATGCGACAGCATCCTCAAAAGATATAAGCAAGAAAGACGAAATCAATATAACAGAGCTTCTAAAAGAAGAAGAACTTGGAGATGATGAAGAGTTTATTTCCAGAAAATATGTAGCCGAAATAACCGAAGCCAGGGTAGAGGAGATTATGGAGAAAGTTGATGAAGAATTGAAAAAAATAGACCGAAGCGGGATGCTTCCGGCTGGAGTTTTTTTAATCGGCGGAGGGGCGAAACTGCCCGGAATTGTAGAGGTCGCGAAAAATAAATTACGGCTTCCGGCCAGCTTGGGCGTTAACCGCAGTATGGCTTCAACCATCGATAAAGTTAATGACCCCGCCTTTTTAACATCTCTGGGGTTATGCATCTGGGGCAACCAAATGTCAAGCAACAGGGGGGGGCATTGGGGCAAGTTGCCGTCCGCTAAAATGTTAAATAATTTTACAAGCAAGGTTGGGGGGTGGTTAAAAAAGCTTAAACCTTAATTCAAGAAATTTTTTACTTACTTTTATATAGAATTTGCGGCATTTGCATTCATTTGAGTCGTTTTAAATAAGCGCAACGAATTCGAATTAAATGTTTGGTGGACTAATTAATCCGTAAAAATAATCTTGAACTAAGCACTTGCATAAAAATAATATTTAATATAAGATACAGGTACTTATTATTTTATAACAATTAACACTTGACATTTAGAGTTTTATATTTTTTAAAATAGATAATTGTTAATTGTTACTTGTCATTTTATGGCACAGGTTAAACCAGAAATTGAAACTTTTGCTAAAATAAAAGTAGTTGGAGCCGGAGGCGGAGGCGGTTCAGCTATTAACAGGATGATTGAGTCAGGCATCAGGGATGTTGAATTTATTGCTGTTAATACTGATTTACAGGCGCTGCAGCATAATAAAGCCCAGACTAAAATCCATATAGGAAGAACTATTACCAAGGGATTAGGAGCGGGAATGGATCCGGAGCTGGGAAAGCTGGCGGCCGAAGAATCGCAAAATGAACTGCGGGACGCTTTAAAAGGAGCTGATATGGTTTTTATAACCTGCGGGATGGGCGGCGGGACCGGAAGCGGATCTTCTCCGGTAATAGCTGAACTTGCCCGCGATTCAGGCGCCCTGACAATAGCAATTGTTACCAAACCGTTTTCCTTTGAAGGAGCGCAGCGGCGCAATATTGCCGATAGGTCCCTGGCTGAATTAACAGATAAAGTTGATGCCATAATAACTATTCCAAACGACAAATTACTACAGGTTATAGAAAAGAAAACATCGCTTTTAGACGCTTTTAAAATAGCTGATGAAGTGTTGCGGCAGGGCGTGCAGGGGATAGCGGAATTAATAACAGTTCCCGGTTTGGTTAATGTTGACTTTGCTGATGTTAAAAGTATTATGAACAATGCCGGATCTGCTTTAATGGGAATCGGCCAGGCCAGCGGGGAAAACAAAGCGATTGAAGCCGCTAAGATGGCGATAAACAGCCCGCTCTTGGAGATGTCCATTGAAGGCGCTCGGGGAGTATTATTTACAATAGTCGGAGGAAAAGATTTATCAATGCATGAAGTTAATGAAGCGGCAAAGGTAGTTACCTCCTCAACAGATGAGGATGCCCGCATCATTTTCGGGGCGGTAATTGACGATAGATTGAAAGATGAAATAAAAATAACAGTTATAGCTACCGGTTTTGACGGGGTTAATAAGTCTTCCGGCAGCGATATTGGGCTCAACAAAGAAAATTCTTCTTATTCTCCCAGCAGTTTTCTAAAAAATAAAGCGGATGATTCGATGGAAGAGCGGAAAAAGAGCAAAGTTTCCCCCCTAAAAGCCGCGCAAGCTGAGCCGGTAAAGAATAAAGAAAAAGAAGACGATGAAGATGATGATGAATTGGGAATCCCGGCATTTATTCGCAAGAAGATGATGTAAGTTCAAGCGAATTTATACGGATTTAAAACTACGTCAAACCATTAATTCGAATACGTTGTACGCGCTTATTATTTCTCAGATGAATGCGAATGCCGCAAATACGACGAACGCAGACGTTGCAAATTATTTTAAAATTTATATAAATAAAGCCATCCGAAAGGGTGGCTTTTCTATTTATACACATATCCACAGGTAAAAATTAGGCAAATCATCAGCCTAATTTTTTATTTTTATGCACAGTCAAGAGCTTTTACTACGATTAGCCAATATCTACATATTGACTGATGATGTGGGTATGATATACTATATGTAGTATTATAAGTACTAAGTCAAAAGTCCGTAAAGTCTATAAAGTTAGATATAAAAAATCTTATTTTTAGACTTTAAGGACTTTCGACTTTATGACTTTCGACTATATGAAGTGTCCCGCCTGCAATTTCAATGATACTAAAGTCGTCGATTCACGCGTAGCGACAGACGGTTTTTCTATCCGCCGCCGCCGAGAATGCTTGAAATGCAATTTCCGCTTTTCCACCTATGAAGAAATGGAGATTTTAAATTTAACCATTGTTAAAAGAGACGGGCGTCGGGAAAATTACAGCCGGGATAAATTAATTAGTGGATTAAAAAAAGCTCTTGAAAAGAGGCCCATCACTGAAGATAATTTTAAAAAATTAGTAAATAGAATTGAACGAGATTTGCAGTTATTGCGGAAAAGCGAAATAACAAGCCAGCAACTAGGGCAGGCGGTAATGAAGGAATTGCGAAAAACCGACCAGGTTGCCTATATCCGTTACGCCTCAGTTTATGAATCGTTTAAGGACGCGCAGACATTCCAAAAAGAATTGAATAAATTGTTAAAAAAGAAAGTGAAAAGTTCAAAAGTTAAAAAGTAGAAAGTTAAAAAATAGATAATATTAGCAATTTTCTATTAACTTTCAACTTTTAAACTTTTTACTTTATAATTCAATTACCCATGCAAAGCAAAATTTCCCAAATTTTAAAACGTTCCGGAGAAATCGTTGACTTTGATAAAAATAAAATTTTTGAGGCTATTACTAAGGCAGCGCAGGCGGCTGATTCTTATGAGGAGGGGTTAATAAGAGAGATGACTGACCAGGCGATTGAGGAGATGAATAAAAAATTCCATGAGCGGTCTATACCGGCGGTTGAGGAAATTCAGGATATTGTTGAGGGAATTTTGATAACAAATAAACAAATAAAAGCAGCTAAGGCATATATTTTGTACCGCGATCAGCATGCCCGCCTAAGGGAAATAAATGAGTTGGTAAACTCAAGCGAGTTAATGGAAAAGTATATAAAGCAGGTTGACTGGCGGGTAAAAGAGAATTCAAACATGAGTTATTCACTCCAAGGATTGAATAATCACATTTCTTCCAGTGTATCCTCCATGTATTGGTTGAACAAGGTATATAATGCCCCAATCAGGGAAGCTTACAAATCCGGCGATATACACATTCATGATTTGCAATTATTATCCGCCTACTGCGCCGGCTGGGAATTAAAAGATTTGTTAATGGGCGGGTTCGGCGGAGTGACCGGCAAAGTGGAGTCAAAAGCGCCCAAGCATTTGCGGACCGCTTTGGGGCAGGTAGTAAATTTTTTCTACACATTGCAAGGCGAGGTTGCCGGAGCTGAAGCATTTGCCAATTTTGACACTTATCTAGCTCCCTTTATCCGTTATGATAATTTAAATTATAACGAAGTTAAACAGGCGCTGCAGGAATTTTTATTCAATATGAATGTGCCCACCAGAGTCGGGTTCCAAACTCCTTTTACTAATATAACAATGGACTTGGTTCCTTCTAGCAAGGTGGGCGACGAATCAATAATTATTGGCGGAAAGATAATGCCGGATAAATATAAAGATTTTCAGCCGGAGATAGACATGTTTAATATTGCCTTTGCCGAGGTTATGATGGAGGGCGATGCCAAAAGCAGAGTATTTACTTTCCCGATTCCAACTTACAATATTACCAGTGATTTTGATTGGGAATCTCCGGTAGCGGAAAAGATTTTTGAAATGACCGGCAAATATGGAATTCCTTATTTTTCCAACTTCATAAATTCTGATATGCATCCCGATGACGCCCGCAGCATGTGCTGCCGTTTGCGGCTTGATAATCGCGAACTTAAGAAAAGGGGCGGCGGATTGTTTAGCGCCAACCCGCTGACGGGCTCTATTGGCGTCGTAACGATAAACATGCCAAGAATCGGCTATCTATCAAATAATAAAGAAGAATTTTTTGCCCGGCTGGGCAAAGTAATGGATTTAGCCAAGGAAAGTTTGGAAATTAAGAGGAAGGTCCTTGAAGATTTGACTGAGGGCGGGCTATATCCATACGCCAAGCATTATTTAAGGAATATAAAAACCAGATTTGGCACTTATTGGCAGAATCATTTTTCCACTATCGGAATTATCGGGGTTAATGAGGCGTTGTTGAATTTTAAAGAAATAAAAAACACCATTGTTTCCCAAGAAGGACACCAGTTTGCTAAAGAAGTCCTTGATTATATGCGCGAGCGTTTAATGGACTATCAGAACGAAACTAATAATTTATTTAATTTGGAAGCGACTCCGGGAGAGGGAACAGCCCGCAGTTTGGCTCGCAAAGATAAAGACCAATATCCGGGAATTATTGTCGCCAATGAAGAAAATATTAAAAAAGACCCGTCAATTACGCCTTACTATACCAATTCATCCCAGCTTCCGGTTAGTTTTACTAATGATATTTTTGAAGCTTTAGACCTCCAAGATGAATTGCAGATACGCTATACCGGCGGCACGGTTTTGCATGGCTTTATTGGGGAAGCAATGCCGTCGTCTAAAGCAGTCGGCAAATTAGTTAAAAAAATAGCTGAGAATTATAAACTTCCTTATTTTACAATTACTCCAACCTTCAGCATTTGCCCGAAGCATGGCTATCTTGCCGGCGAGCACCATTATTGCCCCAAGTGCGATGAAGAGAATGGCTATATTGACCCCGATAAGGAAATTGTGAAGCCGGAAGAGGTTGTGGCGGCTGAGGATAATTTTCAAGACAGATTCAGGATAGCGGAGTAAAAATATCCAATAAAATTAATTATAAATAATAAAGTATTTTCATCTAATGCTAGAAGTTTTAGATGAAGGGAGGTAAATATATGAGTCCACGCCAAACACAAAGGCAAGAATGCGAAGTCTATTCCCGGGTAGTGGGTTATTTGCGCCCGGTCAAACAATGGAACGACGGAAAACAGGCCGAATTCCATGATAGAAAAATGTTTGCGGTCGAGAAAAATTGTTAATATCTAATTAATGAAAATAGGCGGTTTACAAAAGTTAAGTTTATTAGATTATCCAGAACATATAGCAGCTATTATCTTTACCCAAGGTTGCAATTTCAGATGCCACTTCTGCTATAACCCGAAGCTTGTCGTGCCCCAAAAGGACTATTCCCTAATTAGCGAGGATAGTCTTTTTGAGTTTCTGCGAAAGAGAAAGGGCAAGATAGACTCGGTTGTTATTACCGGCGGAGAGCCAACCATCCACCTTGATCTGCCGGAATTTATTAGAAAAATAAGGGAACTCGGGTATCTGACAAAATTAGACACTAACGGCACTAATCCGAAAATGCTGGAATTTTTAATTCAGAAAAAATTAATAGATTACATAGCGATGGATATAAAAGCGCCTTTAAATAAATATCAAGAGGTGGTTGGAGTTAAGAATGTTTTGGCTAATATCACTAAAAGTATTATAATAATAAAAGAAAGTAGATTGCCCCATGAATTCCGTTCCACAATTATACCTTGTTTTCATAAAGAAAAAGACATAGTGGAGATGGGCAAGATGATATGGGGGGCTGATAAATGGTATTTGCAGAAATTTAAGCCGATGGATAGCTTAGTTAATGAAAAATTCAGCCAAGAAAAAGCGTATACTGATAAAGAGATGGGTGCGTTATCTGAAATAGGGAGTAAGTATGTGAAATATTATGAAATAAGATAACCGCTACTAATTACCAATCAATACTAATATACCAATAATACCTTATAAAGCATAATAAATATTGATATTTTGCTATATATTTAAGCGGGCATTAGTATATTAGTATTTAATTCGTAATTGGTGGGAGTTAAGAGATGGCTTAACTAACTAAAATTTTATTTATATGTCTATTAAACAAGGAGCGGGAATTAAAAATAGCGCTGAAAGAGAAGCGCCGGCAGTTGAGCTGCAGCAGCTTAAGGAATTATTGGATGAAAATATTCAATTAACAAAGGAGCTGGAAGAAAAGGTGCAAAAAATTAATCGTTATATTAAATGGCAGCGCAGTTTTACATTAATTAAAATCTTCATTATCGTGGTGCCGATTATACTGGGTATAATTTACCTTCCACCGATACTTAAAGATTTAATGAATCCCTATCAAGAGCTTTTAAACAACACCAATAGCTTGGGCAGCGGTCTGGATGTTAATTCTTTGTTAAATGAATTTACAAAATAAAATTCTTGAAATGATAAAAGAGATATTGAATTTATCTAAATACATCTTTTAATATAAATTATGTAAATAAGAAAACAAAAAAACAATAAAACAAAAGTAATTGTTTTCTTGCTTTCTTGTTTTTTTGCTATTATGCCAGACAACAAAAATCAACTAATAGTAATTATAATTACATCTATTATTATCTCTTCAATCTTTGGCGCCAGCGCCGGATTTTTAGCCATAAATAACAGCCAAGTCAGCGGTTATCTGGAAAAAATATTG
This sequence comes from Patescibacteria group bacterium, assembly GCA_041652935.1. Taxonomy (GTDB): domain Bacteria; phylum Patescibacteriota; class Patescibacteriia; order Patescibacteriales; family XYC2-FULL-47-12; genus JBAZGH01. The sequence goes on from JBAZGH010000003.1 coordinate 20,168, forward strand.
CCGAACGATATCGCGCTTAGCCGTGACGAGAACGGCAACATAACCAGACAGCAGACAGTTAAAGTTGAGGAAGAGTCAGCCGTTATTGCTGCCGTGGAAAAAGTATCTCCGGCCGTAGTCAGTATTATTGTTACAAAAGACCTGCCGAAACTTGAACAGTATTATTATAATCCTTTCGGCGACGACCCATTTTTTAATGATTTTTTCGGTGGCGGTTCTGACTTTTTAGTTCCCGGCACGCGGCAGAACGGCACGGAAAAACAGGAGGTCGGCGGCGGGTCCGGGTTTATAATCTCCACGGATGGATTAGTAGTGACTAATAAACATGTGGTTTTAGACGAAGAAGCGGAATATACCGTTTTAATGAATGACGAGAAAAAATACGACGCCAAAGTTTTAGCGCGCGATCCGGTTAATGATTTGGCGGTTCTAAAAATTGACGCTCAGGATTTGCCGACAGTTGAACTGGGCGATTCCGATAATCTGAAAGTCGGACAGACGTTAATCGCCATCGGCAACGCCTTGGGCGAATTCCGCAACACGGTTTCCACCGGCGTTGTCTCCGGATTGGCGCGCTCCATTACCGCGGGCGGAGGAAGCGGTTTTGCTGAAGACCTTACGAATATTATCCAGACAGATGCGGCGATTAATCCGGGAAATTCCGGCGGACCGCTGTTAAATATCGCCGGGCAGGTTATTGGGATAAACACTGCGGTCGCGCAGGGAGCGCAGGGCATCGGCTTCGCCATACCGATAAATGAAGTAAAGGCCTCAATAGAAATGGTAAAAAAGAACGGAAAAATAAGCCGTCCATGGCTGGGAGTCCGTTATGTTATGCTCACTGAAGATATCGCCAAACAAAATAATTTGTCTATAAGCGAAGGCGCTTTGATTGTCCGCGGCGATACGCGCACCGACCTGGCGGTAGTCCCGGGTTCGCCGGCAGATAAAGCGGGACTGGCGGAGAATGATATTATTTTAGAGGCGGACGGTCATAAATTGACCAGTGAGGATAATTTAGCTAAAGTTATTTCTAAATATAAGCCGGATGATGAAGCGGAATTAAAAATCTGGCACAAGGGAGAGGAAAAAACTGTAAAAGTTAAGCTGGGAGAATACGGAAGTTAGAAGTATGAAGTATGAAGAACTATCTTTATTTGATATGTATAATTTGAAGTATTTGAATTTATCCGAGAAAATTTTAGTCCGTATAAATTATTTGCATTAATGGTTCGTACGCGTTTGTAAATCCGTACGTTTTAATTTGAACTATGGAGAATTTATTAAAAAATCTAGAGGAACTTCGGGAAAAAGTTAAAAAAACAACCGAACTTTTAGATATGGAAGGAATGAAAGGTGAAATGAGGGAACTAGAACGGCAGATGCAAGAAAATAATTTTTGGCAAAATCAAGATAGGGCTAAGGTGATTAGCCAGCAAGCATCAGAGTTGCGCGAGGAAATTGACAAATGGGATGGCTTGCTAAAGCAAATTACCGAATTAGAGCAATTAACCGCTATCGCGCAAAAAGAAAAGACCATAGACGATACGCTGGAAGATGAGTTGCGGGGGCGTTGTTGGGAATTAGAGGGGGAATTCAACAAGCTTGAATTCCTTGTTTTATTTTCGGAAAAATATGATAAAAGCAACGCGATTTTAGCCATCCACGCCGGAACAGGCGGAACTGACGCGCAGGACTGGGCAAATATGTTGGAGCGAATGTATTTGCGTTTTACTGAAAGTAAAAAGTGGAACGTAGCCATTATTGACCGGACAGTCGGCGGTGAAGCCGGAATAAAAAATGTAACAATGAAAATATCCGGCCGCTGGGCTTATGGATTTTTAAAGTCTGAAGCGGGCGTGCATCGTTTAGTCCGCATCTCGCCATTTGACGCGGAAAAAATGCGGCATACCTCTTTTGCCTTGGTCGAGGTAATTCCGGAACTGCCGGAGGCGGAGGAGATTGAAATACAGGATGAAGATTTAAGAATTGATGTTTACCGTTCTTCCGGGGCCGGCGGGCAAAGCGTTAATACTACTGATAGCGCGGTTCGCATTACCCATTTGCCGACTAAAACTGTCGTAACTTGCCAGAATGAGCGGTCCCAGTCGCAAAATAAAGAAACCGCCATGAAAATTTTAAAATCCAAATTATTTATTATAAAAGAAGAGAAGAAAAGGGAGGAAGAGATGAAATTGCGCGGAGAAAATTTATCGGCCGAATGGGGAAACCAGATCAGAAGTTATGTAATGCAGCCTTATAAAATGGTGAAAGACCACCGGACCGAGCATGAAACGCAGGAAGTGGAGAACGTTTTAGATGGGGAATTAGAGGAATTTATGGAGGAATATTTAAAGTGGAAGCGCAGAGGAATAAAATAAACCGATAAATCAGATATTGAATATTAAATATTGAATATTACGGCAACGATAAATGCATATTCTGTGCGTTGCGAATATTTAATATTTAATATTCAATATTTTTTATCCCCTTGAATAATTTAACTAAAAGATGATAAGATAGAAAGCCGAATAAACAATATTTGTATTTAATTCGTAATTTGTAAGAACATGAACATAGATTCTAAAATTAGAAAAATTCCCAACTGGCCCAAGGAAGGAGTTTTATTTTATGACATTACTACTTTATTTGAGGATAAGGATGCTTTTAAATATGTGGTGGACAAGCTTTGCCAGCCGTATGAAGGAATTAAGATTGATAAAATAGTCGGAATTGACGCGCGCGGTTTCCTATTGGCCTCCAGTATGGCCTATAAATTAGGCGCCGGCGTGGCAATTGTGCGCAAAAAAGGTAAGCTGCCCCACAAAACAATCAGCCGGGACTATACTTTAGAATACGGCTCAAATACGATTGAAATGCACGAGGACGCAATTAAGCCGGGCGAGAGGGTGGTTGTGGTTGATGATTTAGTAGCGACCGGCGGAACCATGAAAGCGGCTACGGAATTAGTCGGCCAGCTGGAAGGAATAATCATGGGCATCAGCTGGATTGTTGATTTGCCGTTCTTAGGCGGTTCTCGGAAGTTAAACGGATATAATTGCTATAATTTGATCAGATATAATAACGAGGAAGTTGAAAATAAAAATGAAGCGGTGGAAGAGGAAACCGCCCAAGCCTCTGGCAGGGCGGTCAAGGTTGGGATTATCGGCGGTTCTGGACTAGAAAATTTGGACATCTTGCAGGATAAAAAGCAGGAGAAAATCAATACTCCTTTTGGCGCACCCTCTGATTTAGTTACCACTGGAAAAATTGGCGAGATGGATGTAGTAATTTTGCCGCGGCACGGGCGGAATCATACTATTAAGCCGACCGATGTAAATTTCCGGGCCAATATCTGGGCACTGAAAGAATTAGGAGTAACCCATATTTTGGCGGCGACCGCTTGCGGAAGCTTAAAAGAGGAAATTAAACCGGGCGATTTTGTGATTTTAAACCAGTTTATCGACCGGACAACGAAGCGGGCGCAAACTTTCTATGAAGGCCGAGTTTGCCATATTCCAATGGCCGAGCCATTTTGCAATAAGTTGGGAATTTTGGCATATCAAACAGCCCGGCAGTTGGGAATCCCCGCGCATCCCAAGGGAACCGTAGTAACCATTGAAGGGCCAAGATTTTCCACTAAAGCTGAAAGCAATTTATTTCGTTTCTGGAACGCGGATGTAGTTAATATGACGGTCGTGCCGGAAGCGGTTTTGGCGCGCGAGGCCGGGATTTGCTACCAGTCCATCGCCATGTCAACCGATTACGACTGCTGGCGAGAAGAAACCGAGTCAGTAACAACGGAGGGGTTTTTAGAAGTTATGAAGCAGAACGCTGAGAAGATGGAAAAATTATTAGTTGAGGTTGTAAGAAAGATTGATTTTATAGAATGCAAATGCCGGGAAGATATTAAGAGCGCTGTTATTTAATACATTTAGCTAATTTTAGATAAAAATGTCAATTTTAGGGTTGATATTTTTTTATACATATACTATATTAATCTGACTATACAGCTTAGGCTTGTATAGCGAATCCCAGTCCTCGGGTAGAGGAAAAATTCAAAAAGCGGGCAAAAAGTCCGCAAGGAGGTTTGACAATGAAATACGGAAGCGTAACTTTCGGACAGGTGGAAGCCGCCATCAACAAATTGGGCGGTCAAGAAGTGTGGGACGCGTGGCTCAGAGGCGAAAAGACCGTAACGGTCGAGGACGCCATTCGGTTGTTCTTTGACAAGCACGGTCGCCGAATCCCCGAAGGTTTACAAGCCAACGTCTGCGACGTTAATCGGGACTTCCGATTGGCTCAGCCAAGGCTGGATACGGAAGACCTTGCCAACCGCATCCTGCGGTTGCATGGATGTCTGAGCATCAATACTGGAATCACAGCAGAACAGTTCAAAGCAAAAACCGAAAGCTTGCTGGCAATCATCAGGGAAAATTCCCAGATCGCCAACATCGCTAGCGGTGTCTATCTGCCAGTGGTTCTTCCCAAGCTCGTCACTGACGATTTTGGCGCCGAATTGGAGCTGTATTTGGCTGGCGTCAACAACAGCTACGTCAAAACGTTTAGCGATAGGAATTTCAATAACTATCGCAAAGGCGATTTAAGTGGCAAAGTCAGCGTTGTTGACGGAAGCCGGCATGACCAGCTCATCAGTCGGATGAAGGAACGGCCGATTATCGGACTTCACTTCCCGAACCCTCTACAGGGCTTTTCCATCAACGCCAGTCGTGAACAGATGTCAACACTGCCGGAAGGATTTATCCTTTCTGGCATGGATACTCCCATCGCTATGACGATGTATCCTGACATTCTGGCTCGTGACAATACCTCCCCCGGCCTGGACTTAGCCGCTCTTCAGTGGCGGTCCGCCGGCTGTTCGCTTGGCTTTGGGGCCGGTGGCGGCGGGTTCGACTTCGGCAGCACGGGCGGCCTGGCCTATGCCGACGGCCGCTATTCTGGTGGCTTGCTGTTTCTTGGGTAGTGCCCGCCCGGCACGCCTTCGGCGTAGCCGATGGCGGACGGGCCGGGCTTTGGCACTTTGCCCTTTGGCTCTTGGATCAGGAATTTTGGTTCTTGGTTCTTGACCGAATTTTCAAACATACGAGGTGTAACAAATGTTGCGCCTCGTTTTTCTTTTTAAAATATGATAAAATAAATATGGGAGTAGGCTAATGCAACCGGTTTCACGGCCTGCCTGCCGGTAGGCAGGAATAGCGGTTCGCCGAAACCCTAAATTTCTATCAACACGTCAGAGTCTTGCGGTTCAAATAGGATCACAAGAGAGCACGCGAGAATTTAGGCACTACTTGTCTTTTTCTCTGGTTTGCGCCAAAGGCGCACCCGCCTCTGGCGGGCAGGAGCCGAATAAAATACAGGGGAAATATTACTTTTGAAGCTATTTCCTCGGTGGATATGGATGGAAAAAGACAAAATTATGGCAGTCCGCCGACTATTCGCTTAACTTTAAGGCCGATGACGACAAGTTCGACTTCGACAACACGGACAACCTGGCCAATGCCAACGACAACTATTCTGGTGGCTTGCTGTTTCTTGGGTTGTGTCTAAATCAATAAAGACCTCGTTTGAAGAGGTCTTTATTTGTTTTAATTAAGCGATCTTTGCCAGCCTCCCAGCATTTTGCCGATTTCCTGTATTCTTTTTTGTAGTTCAAAATATTTTTTATCGTCAATGATATCCAAATCTTTTAATAGACGGATAAATAGCTTTAAAGTATCAAATTTGGCGTTGGCTTTTTTAATCAATTCCAGCTTTTCTTCTCTGTAAGCGCAACTTGCTTCCAGCAAGAGCTCAAGCGTGGCGATGATATACATCTCGCATTTGGCGCCCAAAGTGTATTTATCTTTTTTAGGAAATAAAACAGAGTAGCTATAAAATATTTTATACAGTTCGTATAAATTTTTAATTATTGGGATGTCTGTATTTTTATGATCCATAATATTTACGATAATTTAATTAGTTTGGAAAATATTTTAAATTGCTGGAACGAATTCAAGAAGGGCAAGTCTAAGAGATACGATGTAATGGAGTTTGAACGGTATTTGGAAGACAATATTTTCAAATTTCATTATGAATTGGCTAATTTAACTTACAAGCACGATCCTTATGTTAAGTTTCATATTTACGACCCCAAACATAGAATAATCCATAAAGCCGAGGTTAAAGACAGATTGGTTCATCATATTGTTTTTAAAGAATTGTATAAGATATTCAACCCGATTTTTATTTATCATTCTTATTCGTCCAGAGACGATAAAGGCACTCATTTAGCGGTCAAGAATTTATCTAATATTTTACGGAAAGCGAGTAATAATTACACTCGGCCGGTTTATGTCTTGAAATGTGATATTAAAAAGTTTTTTCATAGCATGTCTCACCAAAAACTTTTTGGGATAATAAAAAATAGGGTCAATGACCATAAGTTCTTATGGCTGATTTGGCAAATTATATCAAGTTTTTCTACACCTGTGGAAAACTTTTTGCAGAGAGAGAGAGAGAGAGTTAAAAGAAAATTTTTCAAAAAAGAAAGGATTGCCGATTGGTAATTTAACTTCGCAGATATTCGCTAACATATTTTTGGATAAATTTGATTGGTTCATCAAAAAGCGATTAAGAATAAAATATTATTTCAGATATGCCGACGATTTCGCTATTATTGATCAAAACCCGGAACATCTTGAACATTTTATTGTTTTGATTGAAGATTTTTTGAATGAAAAACTGGATTTAAAACTGCATCCGCAAAAAGTGGAAATCAGAAAATTCAGTCAGGGCGTTGATTTTCTCGGCTATGTTATTTTGCCTTATTATATAATACTTCGGACAAAAACCAAAAGGCGGATGTTTAGAAAAATTAAAGAAAACAAGATAAGGCTAAATCGAAACTTGATATCTAAAGATTCTTTCGAGCAATCGTTACAGTCTTATTTAGGGATGTTAAGTCATTGTAATTCAAAAAAAGTTAAGTTAAAGTTAAAGAAAATGGTTGTGTAATTAATTCCCCATGCGTTTAAATTTATCCAAATCCAAAGTATTTCTCTGGAGCTGCATATTATTTATCATCGGTATTGCGATCGCATCATTTTTGCCAACAGCATGGCTGAAATATGATTTGTGGTTTTTTGGGGTAATGGCAGGATTGGCGGTTATTATAATTTTATATAAAATATTTCGTAGAGACAGCGCATTGTGCTGTCCCTATATTTTTTTTGTAATATTTTTCATCCTCGGCATTTGGCGCTATGCCGTGTCGCTGCCGTCGGATGCGCCGGACAAAATTTGGCATTATAATAATCAGAATGTGGAATTCATCGGCGTGGTAAATCGCGAACCGGATGCGCGGATGTATAATACAAAATTAACGGTAGGCGCGGAAAATTTGGAAAACGGCGTGCCGGTTCGCGGAAATGTATTAATCACAACAAAATTATATCCAGAATATAATTACGGCGATTGGTTGCAGATACAATGCGAATTGGAACAGCCGGAAATGTTTAACGAATTCGCTTATGACAGGTATCTGGCCAGGCATGGGGTGTATTCATTATGTTATTATCCAGCCCTCACCCCCATCCCCCTCTCCCAAGGGGAGAGGGGGTATTTTACCTACACCGCAATTCTAGATTTAAAAAATAAATTAAAAGATTCTATAAATTATGGATTGCTAGAACCAGAGGCGTCACTTTTGCAAGCGATTATTTTAGGGAATAAAAGGGGGCTGACGCCGGAGATGATTAATAAATTTTCGCAAAGCGGCATTAGCCACATTGTGGCGATTTCAGGAATGCATATTGCGATTATCAGCGTGATAATAATTAATGTTTTATTAGCAATCGGGCTGTCCCGGAAATGGGCATTTTTATTCTCCAGTTTATCATTGCTGGTTTATATAATTTTAATCGGTCTGCCGGCCAGCGCCATTAGGGCGGGCTTTATGGCGTTTTTGGCAATGCTGGCGATTTATCTAGGAAGAAAAAGTAAAATAACCAACAGTTTGCTGCTGGCTGCGGTTGTTTTATTGTTATTTAATCCGCGGCTATTGCGGGATGATATCGGGTTCCAATTGTCTTTTTTGGCGGTTTTGAGCATCGTGTACGTAAAACCGATAATTGACGGGTGGATTAAAAAAATAAAATTTGTAGAGACGCATTGCAACGCGTCTCTGCCGAAAGGAATAATTGACATCATAACCGTAACTTTGTCCGCGCAGGTTTTAACCCTGCCCATTATTGCCCTAAATTTCCATCAAGTTTCTATCGTATCGCCGCTCGTCAACGTGCTCGTTTTATTTTTACTGCCGTTCATTATGGTAAGTGGAATATTAGCGGCCGTTATCAGCGTGATTTTCACGGAATTAGCCTGGCTGTTTTTTGCGCCGGCGTATCTGATGTTGAAATATCTGCTTTGGATTGTGGATTTTTCCGTGAAATTGCCGCTGGCTTATTTGCAAGTAGAATATATTTGGGCGGGGTGGATTATATCATTTTATTTATTGGTAGGATATGTAATTTTTAGATATAATAAACAATGTTAAAAGTAATGGTTTAATATGCAAATATACATTGATGAATCTGGTAATTTAGGAAAAAAGGGCAGATACTTCGTAATTGCCATGTTAATTCCTTTTAAGAAGAAAAGAATTAAGAATATTATTAAGAATTTTTGCAGTAAAGAGTCGCTCGAAGAGATAAAAGGTACATTATTAACTTTTCTCTCAAGACAAAATATAATAAACAAATTAAATAAATTTCCTGATTATAGCGTTTCTTATATTGTAGCTGATTTAAAATATATTGATAATGCAGTTCTGAAGGATAAAAATATTTGTTATAATTATTTATATATGCACTTACTTAAGAGAACCATAAAAAATGCCAACGAAGATATTGAGATATTAACAGATAATCATGAGGTTAAGGTAGGATCTATAAATTCTTTAAATGACTATATAAGAACAAAGGCAATTTTTGAGTGGGGTTTTAAATATAATGTGAGAATAGAATATAGAGATTCAAAGAAAGTAAAAAATATACAAATGGTTGATATCATAGCAAATACTATATATCGACGCTATACGGAAAATAAGAAAGATCTGTATGAAATATTAAGAATATCAGAGTCTATAAAATTTCCACTTGACAAGTTTGGTATGTAATAATATAGTTAAAATAGATATAAATCTCCTGCGGAGCTTATTAAAAGTAAATGGCGTGTGCCGTCATCGAAACAGGAGTAATCTAAGGGCGTCTTGAGGGACGCTCTTTGTGTTTTTGCGTAGTTTCTTATGGTATAATTCAAACATGATTGTCCTATCGCCTCGAAATTTAAAAATGTTAATAATATTTTTAATTTTTGCCAGCTCAGTTCTGGCTATTGTTTTATATTTCTACAATCCGGAGCGTAATTTACGCGTGAATTTTCTAGACGTCGGGCAGGGGGACGCTGTTTTAATTCAGACTCCGTATGACCAGAATATTTTAATAGACGGCGGAGACGCGGACAGTAAAATTCTGCGCCAGCTGCCGAAGTTTATGCCGTTCTGGGACAGAGAGATTGACTTAATGGTTTTAACCCATCCGCACGACGACCATGTGGGCGGGCTGGTAAAAGTGGCGGAAAGGTACAAAGTAAAAAAAATTCTTTACACCGGAGTAGTCCATAACTCTCCGGCCTATTTAGCTTGGCTGGCTGTTGTGCGCGATAAAAATATTCCGGTTACGATAATTGACCGCCCGCAGACTATTGCTCTAGGCGAAGATTTAAAAATGGAAATTTTATACCCGTTTGAATCTTTATTAAATAAAGAGGTGGAAAATTTAAATAATAGTTCAATAGTTGCAAAGTTAATTTATAAAAATAATAGTTTTTTATTTAGCGGGGATGCGGAGATGGAGATTGAACAAGAATTATTGGGGGCAGGAATTGATTTAAGCGCGGATGTTTTTAAGGCCGGCCATCATGGCAGTGACACTTCCAATTCGGAGAGTTTTATAGATGCGGTTCAGCCGGATTATGTGATAATCCAGGTTGGCGAAGATAATGATTTCGGGCACCCGTCATTAAGAGTATTAAAGCGTTTTGAACGCATCGGCGCGGAAGTATGCAGGAATGATTTAGATGGCTGGGTGCAGGTAGTTAGCGACGGAAATGAGCTAATAATAAATAAAGAAAAATAAGTTTATGCAGAATTTGACAAAATTTGTCAAGAGTGTATAATTGTTAATTATTACAATTTTGGTCTTTTCATCGGCAAAACGGCGCACGCGCCCTTGCATATATTTATATTTGGAGGAAAGAATATGGTTGATGCTTGTGTTGCAACGGACAGAAAAAGCGAAGTTGATGTACGGCTTTCCGAGCTGTGCGCGGCGTTGGCTTCCCATCTTTCAAGGTTCAGAACTTTGGATTATGGCGGAATTTCTGTCCCGCAGGAATGTCTCGACCATCACTTGGGGATGCTCCGTGCAAGCATGGTGTTTGTTATGAGACAAGGAGCATCGTTGGAGACAATTTCGCACTTCATTGAAACTATGTTCCTACTTGTTGAAAAATACGAGATGGAGCATAAGAAGAGCGGAATTGTTATTAAGTTTGAAGACATTCGCGCGAAAGTTCCGGCCGAATACCAAGAAGCGCTGGAACTGGGTTGGAGGAAGGTAGCTGGGTTCTGATTCCTTAATACAGCAGGAGGAGGTGATGCGCTTGATTGTTTTAATGTAATTATGGGTGAGAGAAACGGGAAATTAAAATTTGGTTGAGGACAGCGGCTTTATAGAAAAGCTGCTAAGAAAACGGGAGAAAAAAATGGTAGTATCAAGAAGCGTCGTTATAAAGCAGGTCAGAGAATCTGTGACGAATATCGCGGATACTCCGGGCGTTGTCTTTGTTGGAGGGTGTGAAGTTTGCGGGGAATCGCTTCCGAAGTTGAAGACAGTTTGCGGCAGGAAGTTTTTCCTTTGCCATAATCCTCTTCATCTTCGCCGGGCAATTGAAAACCGTTTGGAGATGCTGATGAAAATCAATGTCGTCAACTTCGACAGAGAGTTTTCAAATGTTTCGCCCATTGGCTATATCGGCAACCGCGAAAAGTTTCAGGAGGCCCTAAACGGAATAGCCGATACTTGGGCGAGTTTGGGCAGTCTGGGAACGAACCGGAGACACTTGCTGGTGGAGTTGACTTCTTTGGGGGGAGCGCCCGCCAAAGCTTGCGCCAATATAAGGCCATCACGTGGCTTTACGCAGGGTTGCCAACCCTTGAATGAAGCGGCATCGGCCGTGGCATAGCCGCCGCAATAGCGGCTGGGAGCAGTGGAGTACCTCAATACTCGCGAGACACTGCTCCTCTTTTTTTAAGTTTATTTTGTTATTATACTATATACTCTGCCAAATTTTTTACATTTTTTATTTGTATTAATTCCAATCCACTATTAATTTTAACGTCAGGTATAACAGCTTTTTTAAACCCCAGTTTAGCGGCTTCAGCTAAGCGCTGTTCCAGTTTATAAACATTTCTTACTTCTCCGCCCAGGCCTACTTCTCCCAGAATAACCGTGTTGCCGGCTAAAGTTTGGTTGGTTAAGCTGGATATTATTGCCGCGCAAACCGCTAAATCCAGGGCGGTTTCGTTCGTTTTCAGCCCGCCGACTACGTTAATATGCGCATCCTGCGCCGTTAAATTCAGGCCGGCGCGTTTGGTTAAGACCGCGATTAAAATCTGCAATCTGTTTAAATCAAATCCGCTCGCCTTCCGCTGCGGATAGCCGAAGACAGTCCTGGTAATCAGCGCCTGCACCTCAATTAAAAACGGCCGGGTGCCTTCCATAATGCAGCTGACAGCCGTGCCGCTATTTTGTTCTTGTTTGTCTAAAAACACACCGGAAGGGTTTCTAACTTCTTTAAAGCCGGCATCAGACATTTCAAAAAGTCCGACCTCGTTAGTGGAGCCAAAGCGATTTTTAACAGCGCGAAGTAATCTAAACTCTTTGTTTTTCGGCTGTTCTAAATAGGCGACGGTATCAACCAAATGCTCCAAAGTTTTTGGCCCGGCAAGAGAGCCGTCTTTTGTAATATGCCCGGTGATGATAATCGGAATATTTTTTTCTTTTGCTATCGGCAATAATTTAACCGCGCAAGCGCGGATTTGATTAACGCCTCCGGGCTCGGAGGGGACTTCGTCGGAGTAAATAGTCTGTATTGAATCAACAACAACCAATTGCGGCTTTAATTTTATAATAGCGCTGATAATTTTTTCCACATTAGTCTCAGATATGAATTGCAAATTATTTTTTATTCCCAGCCGCTCCATCCGTGATTTAATTTGTTGCGCCGATTCCTCACCGCTTACATAAAGCGTTCCTTCACCCCGCTCACTAACGTTCGTTTCCCCTCTCCCTGAGGGATAGGGGTTAGGGGGTGAGGGTGTTATTTGCAACATCAGCGTTGATTTTCCAATTCCCGGCTCGCCACCGACTAAAATTAAGCTGCCCGGTACGATTCCGCCGCCCAAAACTCGGTCAAACTCATCAAGCCCCGTCTTTATCCTCTGCCAGTTTTCCATTTTTACATCATTAAGATTTATTGTTTCTGCCGGAGCAGCATCGGTTGTTTTTAAATTTCCTCTATTATTTATTTGCGTTTCCTCCCTTAAACTTCCCCAAGCGCCGCATTCTAAACAGCGCCCAGTCCATTTAGGGCTCTGGGCGCCGCAGTTTGAGCAAGCATAAATTATGTTTGTTTTTGGCATATAATTAAGGTGTTATTTGTCGCGGGGTTATCCTTACGTCCCAATGGTCGCCCTCGTCTAAGAATCTATAATAATAACGTATCGTGTCATCTTCCTCCGATGTAAAATTCATATAATACGCGGGATAATTATCAACCTTGCCTTTTGTCGCGTTAGGTTCATTTTCAATCGCCTGCCTTAGGTTATTATTATTTCTTAAATCAACTTTATAGCCATTTGAGTGTGAATATTCCCCAGTAGTGTGCTCGCCGTCAGTTCCGCTGGTAATAAATATATCACCAAGTTCAATAAGTTCAAATATTCTTGCTATTTCATTAAGGCCGATAATCGTATCTTCTCTAATGCCATATAAATTAGCTCCGTTTTTTATTTGTATTTTATCTCCCAGCATCGCCTTTCCCTGATTATTTGTTAACTCTCCACCGTCAAGAGGCCCGATAATAGCATCAACATTAGCAGACAGGCAGCAGCAGACATAATCATCGTTTATTTGCTTGTAAGATGTGCTGACTCCAGGCGCTCCAATCCCGACTAATTGGGAATGCCTTGAATCATTAGGATCGCAATTACTGCCAATATAATATCCAATGGGGCATGAGCCCACCGTAGTGCCCGCTTCCTTTTTTTTCCAGTCGCATGAATAAGTATTTAAATCCACTTCAACTTTTTCCACATTTTTTATGTATTCCGAAAGAGATTTAAAAGAAACTAAATTGGGGTTGATGATATATAAAATCGTCCAGGAAGACAAGGCGATTACCAGCCCGGTTACGGCGGCGGCTATCCACGCTTTTGCCTCGGTAACTTTTCCCTGGTCTCCGCCGGCGGTTAACCATAACAATCCGCCCCACATTAAAATTATTGCCGCCAGAATTCCGACAATGCCGATGCCATAATTGTATACTGCTTGAATATATTCCCCAATCCAGAGACCCTTATCATTACTAAAGCTTAGATCGGGGATTGTTATTTGTAGCACAGGTGGCTTTAAACCAGTTTTAGAGTCTAATTTAGAATTTGTATCCTGTGTATACTGAGCAAATGAAAAATTAGCTAAACTAAGAAATAATAAGCTTATCGCGATTGTTAAAATTATTTTTTTCATTTATTTAATTCTTGTTCGATTATTTTTTTTAACTCGTCGTAATTTATCTCGCCCAATATTTCACGCTCATTTATGTAGAACAGGGGAATGCCTATTATTTTCAAGGCATTGGCCTCTTCAATATTATCCATAACATAATTTTTTGCTTTATCCCCGTTCAGGCAAATAGAGAATTTTTTTAAGTTCAGCCCGATATTCTTAGCCAAAGACAATAAAAGATTTTCATTTATACTCTCACCGTTTTGGTATAATAAATCTGACATTTTCCAAAATTCATCTTGCTCATAAGCGCATCGCCCGGCAACAGCCGCTTTAAAAGACGGATTATCTTGGTTTCTGGAGGGAAAGTCTTTATGGATGAATTTTACTAATTCCGGCATTTCCTGCTGTATTTTTTTTGCTTCATTAACAGCTTGGCAGCAGTAAGAACATTGAAAATCAGTATAAGCGACTATATTTATTTTTGCTTTTTCAGGGCCGACAGACGGATCATTGTCCGTAATAATCGGGCCGGTAATCATATCATCTAAATTAGGAACAACAGTTAAAAGCGGGTCATCTTCCTTAAATTCTTCATTAAGATAAAAATTTTCCTCTCCATTGCTTGCCAGAAGATTATTCTGACTTTCAAATAATGCCGGCATAATAAAAAAAATAATTGCGGCAAAAAGCGCAAGGGCGGTTAAAGAAAAAAATATTAATTTTCCGGACCCATTTTTTATTTTTGGCATGAGCTTGTTATTTTAACTGGATTTTATGGATATTATTTGTTTGGCTGTCGGTAAAGTATAAATATTTTTCATTTTCCGAAACGATTATATTTTGCATATTATATTCTCCGTCGGGGACAGCTATCAGCTGGCAAGAGTTGTTGGTTAAATTTATTTTATATATATCATCGGTTGATTCCCGGGCTAATTCGGAAAATACGCCGGCTCCCTCGGGCAAGCTTTTGGGAACGGCGCAGTATATGGTTTTTTCATCATAAATAGAGCATTTTTCCGCCCATGTTTGCAGATTTAACCGCTGGCGGTTTGAGCCGATGCTGTCTCCCTTAGCATCAACTATCCATAATTCCGGTTTTAAATTAGTGCTTTCGCTGTATACGCTGTACAATAATTTATCTCCCGAGGGCGTCCATTGGAAATCTATTCCGCGCCCCTCAACAATGGTTGCTTTAAAATTTTCTTTATTTTGGCCGACAAAATAAAGTTTTTGCCGGTCAAAATCCATACCCTCGGTAAAAAGGGCGATAGATAGATTATTGGGGGACCAGGAGGAATAAACCCGGTCTCCTTCATCGCCTAAATGTTCAATTGCCTGCGCCCGGGAGCCGTCGTCATTGGCGGTAATAAGCCATCTGTTTTCCGAATCAATACCCATGCTTTTAGCCACAATTTTGTCGCTTTGCGGAGAAAAATCAAAATCTTCCCAGTGCTTTGGGAGCGTAACTTGTTTTTGCGCTTTAAAATTATATAAAATATTTGCTCCGTCCGGATACTCAATAACCGCCCTTTGCTTATCGGGAGCCCAGTTAACATTTTCCACATTATAGAAAGTTTTATTGCTGATTAAGGAGGTTTGTCCGTTGCTGTCTATTTTGTAAAATTTTCCGTCATCTTGGTTGTAATAATATACATAAGAGCCGTCGTCGGAAAGAGCGGCGGCAAAACTGGGCGAGCTGTTTAATTTCGAGGTTTGGGTTATTCCTCCCCGCGCTATCTTATCAGCTGGAACGGGATTTGGCGCGGATCCGGCAGAATCAGTCCCGCTGCCGCCCCCTTCCGGAAGACTGCCTCCGGTTCCGGTTATAATATTTGTGTTTCCGCCTTCCGCTCCGGTCGGCAAATCGCCGTTTCCGGAAGAAACAGCGCTTTCCTCGCCGCCAGTGTCAATTATGGGAGAAGATTTAAAAAACAGGAAATATATCCCGTAGCCGATGGCAACGCATAAAATTATAAAACCGGTTATTATTAAAATTTTTTTATAATTGATCTGCATATTTTAAATTAAATTTATTATTTAAAAATTAGTTTATTTTAAAAAACAGCGTTTAATTTATTTGCATGGATTAAGCGATTTATGGTAAAATAAATTTAGTTTAGCGTGTTGATAACTGTTTTAACACTTTGCTTTTATTATAAAGCATATGCTACTGCTTGGCAAAGCTTAAAAAATTTATGTTTAAAAAAACACAAAGCTATTTAGGGGTTGATATCGGCAAAACCAGCGTTAAGATAGTTGAATTAAGGCAGGTAAAAGGAAAATCGACTTTAATAAATTACGGTTATAGCGAGGAAAGCCGGGATTTTTCCAACGAAGAGCTTCAGCTGGACGTTGATAAAGCGGCAGAAGTAATAAAAAAAATTTGCAATAAATCAGATATTAATAATATTAATTGCATAGCGGCGATGCCGTCATTTTCAGTTTTTTCCTCAATTTTAAATTTAAGCCATGCCAATAAAAAAGAACTTGATAATGCGGTTATGCTGGAAGCGAAAAAAGTCGTGCCTCTAGATTTGGATGAAATGATATTAGACTGGAAAATTATAGAGGAGTCGCCAGTAAGCGCGGCTGGGCAAAAATCCGTTCAAGAGGAGACGCCGGTTGAAAATAACGGCAATAGCCGCAAAAACAAAGAAGAACTGAAAGTTCTGTTAACCGGAGCGCCGAAATCATTGGTAAAAAAATATATTTACATTTTTAAGGAGGCAAAAATGAATTTAATAAGCCTGGAAACGGAGATGTTTTCCCTTATTAGATCATTGGTAGGAAGCGATCCCAGCATTATCGCCATAGTTGATTTGGGGGCGGTAAATACCGATATTGCGATTATAGAAAACGGATTGCCCATGTTCAGCCGCAGCCTAGATTCGGGAGGAATAATGATGACAAAAGCCATCAGCGACAGTTTAAAAGTTGATTTTAGGCGCGCAGAGCAGTTCAAGATTGATTTAAGCTCTTCAAACCAGCAAGAGACCGCCAAATTATTTCCAAAGGTAATCGAGGAAACAATCACTCCCATTGTTAATGAAATAAAATATTCATTGAATTTATTTCAGCAGGAGAATAATAAAAAAATAGAAAAGCTCATTATTTCAGGCGGCGGCGCTAATTTGCCCAATATCACGGAATATCTAAGCAGCATTTTAAATATAAAAGTCATAGCTGGAGACCCTTGGTCAAGGATATCTTATCCGTTGGATTTAAAGTCGGTTTTAGATGATCTGGGTCCGCAAATGGCTATTGCAGTCGGATTAGCAATGCGGGAAACCTCATAGCGAAGTTTTATAATAAATTAATTTAATTTTCATGGAGGGAAAAGGGGAGGTAAATTTTTTACCCGAAGAATTAAAATCAAAGAATCCGAAAAAGCCAAAAGCCAAGAAAGAGGAGGTGGAATTTTCAAATCCAAAAGGAGATTTGGTTGATTTGAAAAAAGAAGATAAAAAAACCAAAGGAGGTCTTTGGAGCATTTTTAAATCCAAAAAAACAGATAAAGATAATAGCGGGGAAGAGGAAGTCCGAAATAAATTTTCCCGCCCGGTTTTAAAGAAATCAGATATAAATAGAGCCCGCGAAGAATTGCTTAGAAAAATAAAAGAAAAACAGCAGCCCGGAGAAAAAAACGCGGTAAAAAATAAAATCAAAATTAAAACTGGAATTTTTAGCTCGAAAGATAAAAAGAATATTCCTAATCCGGCAGGCGATCTTTTAAAAAACAATAACCCCAGAAAGAGCTTGTTTGCTGTTTTTTCCGGCTGGCTGCAAAAAAGAAAAGCTAGGAAACAAGAAAAAAAACAAATGAAAGCCATGAGAAGAAAAATGGAGAAAGAGAAGAAAGCCAAAGACGCTGAAGTAAAAAAATTAGCCAAGCAGGGGAAAAAAGAAGAGTTGTTAAAAACAAAAAAGCCGTCAGTTCCTGAAAGTTATTTGCCCGCGGAGAATAAAGCCAAGGAGGCGGTAAAAGATGCGCCCAAGAAAGAAAGAAAAAACCTTTTGATTACAAACTTAATTAAGGGCCAGGAATCAACCTTTTTTAACTGGAGCCAGGCAGCGGCCATAAATATAATAAGCATAATATTTTTTGTTTTAATTATTGCCGGCAGCTGGGTCTACCTGGATATGGAAGAGAAAAAAATAGAAGACGGAATTTCCAGTGTGGCGGGCAATATCGCGGCTAAGCAAGCAGAGCTTATTAATTTAAAAAAAGAAATGGGCGGCATTGACGGTTTAAGGGAAAAGATCGGGGCGGCAAAAACTATATTAGACAACCATATATACTGGACAAATTTCTTTTCTTATTTGGAAAACAATACTTTGCCCGGAGTTTATTACAGCGAGTTCTCGGGAGATTTAAGCGGAGAATACGCTATTCCCGCCGGAACTGAAGAATTTAGGAATTTTATCTCCCAGATGGAAAATTGGCAACAGGAAAATGAATATACAATAGCGGCAACAAGCGGAGGGGCGGAAATAAATAAGTCCGGCGGACAAGATGCTGTTTCATTTGAGCTTGAATTAAAAGTAAAACCCGAAATATTTCTTAAAAAATAAATTTTTTATATATGTCTGAAGAAAATAAAGAACAACAATCAAATCCGGGCGGCCAGAAGATAGTCGAGCGGCAGTTTAATAAAATGAAAGAAAATAAGCCGGAAATAGAGGAACAACAATTGAGTTTTTTTATGGTTTTATTCCGTAAATATTTTTATTATTTTCTCCTAGTTGAAATTATAATAATTATAGCAGCCGGTTATTTATTTTTATTAAAGCCAAAGATGGACATTGTTTTTAAAAATAATTTTGAAGCCGCTACCCAAGAGAGTAAAGAGGCGCAGCTTAAGCTTAATAATTACAACAGGCAGATAGCCGGATTAAAAGAGATAAAAAGCGAGTATGAAAAAATAAGCGATGCTGATTTAAACATGATAAACCGCATGTTGCCGCGAGAAAAGAATGAGAGCGATCTTTTTTTACAAATTGAAAAAATAGTAAAGGGCAACGGATTGCTGCTTGAATCCATATTTTTAGAAAAGGAAGAAACGGACAGCGCAAAGAAAAGAAGCAAGCGCGATATGGGAGAAGGCGCTGAGGCCCAAGGCAGCGAAATTAGCGCGGAGGAATTAAAGATAAAATTAATTGTTAGCGAGGCCGGTTACCCAGCTTTTAAGAGTTTAATCTCCAGCCTGGAAAGCAATTTGCGCATTATTGATGTTGATGCCATTAAATATGATCCGGCTGATGAAAGCGCCGAGTTATCATTAAAGGCTTATTATTGGCCTAAAGAAATTTAATTTTATGCTAAGACTTAAAAAAACTTCATCAAAAAAAAGAATAATATACGCCGTTGTTTTAATTGTCTTATTTGCAGTTACCGGAGCTGTTTTATATTATAATTTATTTTACGGAAAAATATCTTTACCGGAGCATTCCCAAATAGACGTTAATTTAAAAGCAGAAGAAATTATGCAAGCAGCTGAAAGTTATGATGAAAATGAACTAAGTTTTTTAAGCAATCGGAAATTCAAGGAGCTGAGGGATAATTTTGAAGACATAATTATCAGCCAAACGGGGAATAAAGATTTATTTTTCGTTCCTAAAAAAACTAATTCTGATTAAGGAGGCAACTAAATACCGGTTTTAAGCCAATTAATACTTATGGTTAATAAAGAAATTTTAGAATTATTAAAACAGGAAAATATTTTAAACGAGAGCCAAATTGCCGGGGCGGAAAAAAAAGCTCAGGCAGAGGGTCTTAATATTGAAGATATCTTAGTAAGAGAGAAATTAGTTGATTCGGAAAAATTAATTGAAATTAAAGCGAAAACTAAGGGCATGCCCTATGTTAATTTGATGGAAAGGGATGTTGCCAAGGATGCTTTAAATATAATATCTCCCGAGGTAGCGAAAAATTACCGGGTAATTTGTTTTAATAAGGAAAAAAACAGGATTGATGTCGGTATTTTGGATGCCGGAAATTTTAAAGCGGTTGAGGCGATTAATTTTTTAGCTAACGAGGAGGGTTATCAGGTAAAATATCATTTAATATCCGAGGATAGTTTTAATAAATCTTTAAAACAATACCAAACTCTCTCGGAGGAAATTGAAGTCGCATTGAAGGCCCGGGAAGAAGAAACGCAAAGCGAAAAGACAAAACAAGACAAGCAAAGAAAAACAGAAGAGGTAACCAAGGCCGCGCCGGTTTCAAAAATAGTTTCGGTTATTTTAAAGCACGCAGTTGAGGGAGGGGCTTCCGATATCCACATTGAACCATTCAAGAAAGAAAGCAGGGTCCGCTACCGCATTGACGGAATTTTAAATACTTCCCTAGTATTGCCCATAAGCGTGCACGGCTCTATTGTCGCCAGAATTAAAGTTCTTGCCAATTTAAAACTTGATGAAACCAGGGTTCCTCAGGACGGGAGAATAAGGGTGAATTTCGGCAAAAAAAGAATAGATTTCCGTGTTTCCATTTTGCCCTTAATTGAAACTGAAAAAGTAGTGATGAGAATACTTGATGTTAGCCGAGGAGCTCCAACATTAGAAGACCTTGGTTATGAAGGGCATAATTTAAAAATAATAACAGATAATATAAAGCAAACTGACGGATTATTTTTAGTTACCGGCCCGACCGGGAGCGGAAAATCAACAACTTTATTCTCCGCTTTAACTTTAATAAACAAGGAAGGAGTTAATATATCAACCCTGGAAGATCCGGTTGAATATTTTTTGGACGGAGCCAACCAATCCCAAATCCGCGATGAAGTCGGCTTTACTTTCGCCACCGGTTTACGGGCACTTCTCCGCCAGGACCCTGATATTATCATGGTAGGTGAAATTCGGGATAGCGAGACAGCAGAATTAGCCATACACGCCGCCTTAACCGGCCATATGGTTCTTTCTACTCTTCATACCAATGACGCAATCGGGACAATACCGCGCTTAATAGACATGAAAGTTGAGCCGTTTTTATTAGCATCAACTTTAAATGGAATTTTAGCCCAGAGACTGGTGCGCCGCATCTGCAGCTATTGCAAGATTGAGCATGAGATGAACGACGAAGTAAAAAATACCATCAAGGTTGAAGTTGAAAAAATATATGAGCTGGTTGATGATAAAACGAAAAAATTATTCGATGAAACAATTTTAAGCAAAGGGAATAAGAGTGGAATGTTGTATAAGGGAAAGGGTTGCGCCCGTTGCGGCGGGTCCGGCTATAAGGGCAGGGTTTCAATTGCGGAGGTTTTAGACGTTAATGATGACATCAGAAGCATTATTGCAAACAGGAAAGAGCTGACTCATAATTCAGAATTTTTAAAAAAACAAAAATTCATTACGGTCCAGCAAGACGGGATAATCAGGGTATTGCAGGGAATTACCAGTATGGAGGAAGTGTTAAGGGTTATGAGCGGATAAAAAATTAAAAAATAAACTATGGACAGCAAAAACATAAAAATTTTAATAGTGGAGGATGACAGTTTTTTATTAAATATGTACGCTGATAAATTCCGGGCTGAAGATTTTGAAGTGTTCATTGCCGAGGACGGATTAAGGGGGGTTAAATTGGCGAAAGAGGAGCTTCCCGACATAATGCTCCTTGATATTATGCTGCCGAAAATGGACGGTTTTGAGGTTTTGGAAAAATTAAAAGCGGACGCGAAAACAAAAAATATTCCCATAATTTTATTAACCAATTTAAGCCAGAAGGAAGAGGTGAAAAGAGGCCTTGATTTAGGGGCGAAAGATTTTTTGATAAAAGCGCATTTTATGCCCAATGAAGTGGTTGATAAAGTAAAGGAGGTGGTTGGCTGATATGGAGGTGTATAATATTTTATTTAACCGCTTATTGTCTGAAACAGCTAAACGGCAGGCATCCGACCTGCATCTTTCATCCGGCAGCGTTCCCGTAATAAGGAAAGACGGCCGGCTTATTAAACTTGAGCAGGAAAAAATTATTGAACAGCCGGTTTTATTGCAAATTATAAAGTCTTTTTTAGAGGAAGAAGAATTAAAAATTTTGGAAGAAAAGAGAGAATTGACTGTTGTTAAGAAGTTGGGCGGTAATTTCCGTTTCAAAATAAATATCTATTACCAGAAAAATTTATTAGCCGCTTCATTAAGAATTATTTCCGAAGAAATTAAAAATTTTGCGGCTTTGAATGTCCCCCCGGCGGTAGCTGGATTTACAAAGCTTTCATCCGGCTTATTGATTATGGCCGGCCCCTATGGAGGCGGCAAAACAACCACTATCAGCGCCATTATAGAGCACATCAACCAGAATTACCATAAAAGAATTTTAACTATTGAAGATCCGATTGAAGTTATGTTTACCAGTAAGCAAAGCGTAGTCGAGCAGCGCCAGATCGGGCAAGATGTGCTGTCTTTAATTGACGGGCTGGAATATTGCCAGCAGGAAGATATTGATATTCTGGCAATTAGCGACATTAAGGAAGAATTATCTGAAAAAATGCC
>JBAZGH010000004.1:0-12407 GCA_041652935.1 Patescibacteria group bacterium
CCGCAGCCGTTTTGTCTTCGTGCGTCGCAAGTAGCCCTTGGTTCTTGCGTTCTTGGGTCTTTTTGACCCTTTGCCCTTTAAGCTAACTCTCACTCACCCCGCATCTAGCATCAATGGATGTGGGGTGATTTTTTTGCTACAATAAATAAGGAAGTAGGTGAATACGCAGACGGTTACGGCTTTCTGCTACCGAACCTAGTATTCATACGCTCCAGAATATCTCCGTCCGCCAGCTGGCGGATTGGGATAGTGTGATGTGTGATATACTCAAAAATAAAGATACTTGGTGTAGTGTGCTAGGGCATTATAGATGCCGAATACGATACAACCCCAAGAGTATTCAAGGGGTGGTGATATAGACGGCACGCTATACATTACTGATTCGGACAGCGACCTCAACCTGTTCAACGTTGAACACGATAGCAACGAGCTCTGGCTCAACAGCAACAATGGTCACCCTAATAACCTCTGGAATGGCAACAACCGTTTTGTCTTCGTGCGTCGCAACTTTCTTTATTTCTCCCCTTATTTTCCAGGGGAGTTTTGTTTTATTAGTTGTCCGTTCCATCCTCCAAGCATTTTGCCGATTTCTTCAAGCGACTCTGATAAAGCGCGTATTTTTTAGAAAATTTTTGCCAAAAAACATAAATTAAGGTACGCTAAAGGCATGAAATATTTTTTTATTTTAGGTAAAAATCCAACACTATCATTAGCGGAAATTGCGGTGGTTTTAAATTTAAAGCCGGAGCAAATTTTATTTTTGTCGGAAAAAGCGGCTGTTATTGAGATTAGTGCAGAATTAGACGCTAAAAATTTAATTAAAAAAGTGGGAGGGACGATTAAAATAGGCGTGATTAATGATCAATTATCAATGACCAATTTCCAGTCAATGGCCAATTTTTTAATGGCCAACATTAAAAATAATAATACCTCAGGAAAGTTCAATTTTGGCTTCTCTTATTATGGCCCCTACCAAACCTACGGCAGGACGGGCAAGCACAAAAAATTTGATGAAAAAAAGATAGGAATGGAAATTAAAAGTGAATTAAAAGAACAGGGAATTAATTCACGGTGGGTAACTAGCAAAGAAGAGGTTTTATCATCAGTAGTGGTTGAGCAAAATAAATTAACTACCGAGCAAGGAAAAGAAATTGTTATTATTGACGGTGGTCAACAACAATACGCCGGCCACACAATAGCGGTTCAGCCGTTTAAAGATTTATCAAAGCGCGATTATGGCCGCCCCGGGCGGGATGATTTTTCCGGCATGCTGCCGCCGAAGCTGGCGCAGATATTAATTAACCTTGCGGTTAACACCGATGGACACAGATTTATTACGGATGAACACAGATCACGGATTATATTACTAGATCCATTCTGCGGTTCTGGCACAATACTTACCGAAGCGGCGTTGATGGGATATCAGAAATTAATTGGATGTGACGCATCTCAAAAAGCAGTTGAAGATACACGTAAAAATTTTCAATTTACAATTTCCAATTTCCAATCAATTTTCAATAAATCAATTTCCAATGACGCTGTAAAATTATTTCAATGTAAAGTAGAAAATTTAAATCAAAAAGTTAAACTAAATTCAGTTAATGTTATTGTTACTGAACCATATTTAGGTCCGTCCCGCAAAAAGAATGACAAAGAAACAATTAAAAAAATTATAAAAGAGTTAGAAGAATTGTACTATCAAGCTATTAAACAATTTGAGAAAGCGTTAAAGAATAATGGTCGAGTGGCAATGATTTGGCCGGTATTTAAAGCTAGAGATACTGTTTTTTTAAGCGCTAAGAATATACTTGGCAATAGCAATTTTAAAATAGTTAATCCTTTGCCTAATTTTGGTAAAGAAAATATAATAAAATTAACTAATCGCAATACAATTGTTTATGGCCGCGAGGGACAGAGAGTTTGGCGGGAGGTAATTATTTTGGAAAAACGATAGAACACAGATTTAGCTTATAAAAGAATTAAAACGGATCCGTGTAAATTCGTTTAATCAGTTCAATCTGTGTGCCATTAATTATGACGGATAAAAATCAAGAAAATCAAAATAGAATAATAGAACCTACTGAAAGTAGCGATGATGCAGTTTTGGATCAAACTTTGCGTCCGCAAAATTTGGGTGAGTATATTGGCCAGAATAAGATTAAAGAAAATTTGCAGATTTTTATGCAGGCGGCGAAAAATAGGAATGAGCCGATTGAACATGTTTTACTTTACGGCGCTCCGGGCTTGGGCAAGACTACTTTAGCGCATGTTATCGCCAATGAAATGGGAGTTAATTGCCGGGTTACCAGCGGGCCGGCAATTGAAAAGGCGGGCGATTTAGCGGCGATTTTAACAAATTTGGGCGAGGGCGATATTTTATTTATTGATGAAATCCATCGGCTGAATAAAGTTATTGAAGAGATTTTATATCCGGCCATGGAAGATTATGCGCTGGACATAATAATCGGCAAAGGTCCGAGCGCGCGGACTTTGCGCATTGATTTGCCGAAGTTTACCATTATTGGAGCGACTACTAAAATGAGTATGCTGTCAGCCCCCCTAAGAGATCGGTTTGGGTCGGTTTATCATCTCGATTTTTACGACTTGGATGATATTGCCAAAATCATTAACCGCAGTGCGGGCATTTTAAGTATTCAACTCCAAGATGAAGCTTGCGGGCATATTGCCAGCCGCAGCCGCCGGACGCCAAGAGTTGCTAATCGATTATTAAAGCGAGTAAGAGATTACGCCCAGGTAAAGCATGATGGCAATATTACTTCAGATATTAGCCAAAGCGCTTTAAACATGCTAGAAGTTGATGAATTGGGGCTGGATTATATTGATCGCGCAATTTTAAAAACAATGTTGGAAAAATTTAATGGCGGGCCGGTCGGTTTAAACAGCATTGCCGCTGCGACCGGTGAGGAAATGGCCACTATTGAGGATGTTTATGAGCCGTATTTATTACGGCTTGGCTTCATAGAAAGAACGCCCAGGGGGCGGATGGTAACTGATCTGGGAAGAAAACACTTAGGAGCGGGAACCACAAGAAGCCAAAATCAGTTATTGTAGTAATTTATTTGCCAAAATTGCGATAATAAGCTATATTTAAATCAATTAATTATAAATAATTATAATTGTTAGGTTGCGTTGATGAACTGGATTGCCACGTCGCTTCGCTCCTCGCAATGACAAATAAAATATGTCAGTACCAAAAAAACGCCGAACAAGAAGTTCAGTAAAAAGGCGCCAGTCTCACGATTCTTTAAAAAAGCAAACCCTAGCTAAATGCCCGCAATGCAGCAAAGCGATTAAACAGCATACTGTCTGTTCATTTTGTGGCTATTACAAGGGAAAAGAAGTAATAAAAATAAAGCCTAAAACTAATAAAAAGAAATAGCCATAAGTCTTAAGTCGTAAGACATAAGAAAGGCTTACGACTTATAACTTATGACTTACGACTTTTATGTCTAATCGACATCTCGCTCGCACTGTTGCGATGCAAACTTTGTATATCTGGGATTTTAACAGCAAACAGGAAGAAAGTCTGGAAAATATTATTAAAAAGAATTTAAAAGAATTCGCGCCCGGATTTGACGATGAAGGTTTTACCAAAGAAACAGTTATTGGAGTCATTAAAAATTTATCAGAAATTGATAATTATATAAAAAAATACGCGCCGGAATGGCCGCTCGATCAGATTACTATTGTTGACCGCAATATTTTACGATTGGGGATTTATGAAATGATTTTCAATAAAGACATTCCGGAAAGAGTAGCGATTAACGAGGCGATTGAAATCGCTAAGACTTACGGCGGGGAATCAAGCGGTAAATTTATTAACGGCGTTTTGGGAGCCATATATAAGGACATAGACAGTAAAAAATAATTTAATTATTAATTAATTTTCAATTTTCAATTTTCAATTTTCAAACAATGACTGAATTTATTAATTTTCAAACACGATGCCGGGTTTAAAAATTAAGTAATTAAAAAATTGTTTAAAAATTCAAAAATTAAAAATTAAAAATTTTTCATAATTCATGAAAGATTTAAAAAAGATAGAAAGCAGCATAGGAGTTGTTTTTAAGAATAAAGATTTATTAAAACAATCCTTAGTCCATCGGTCATATTTAAACGAGCACAGTAATTTCGAGTTGGACCATAACGAAAGATTGGAATTTTTAGGCGATGCGGTGCTTGAGATAGTAGTGACTGAATTTTTATATTTTAAATTTTTGGAAAAGCCGGAGGGGGAGCTTACGAATTTGCGCGCCAGCTTAGTCAACGCAAAAATGCTTTCTTTTGTGGCGCAAGGGCTTGATATTGACGATTATTTATATTTAAGCCGGGGAGAATCAAAGGATAAAAACAGCAAGGCGCGCCAATATATTTTAGCAGATGCCGTTGAGGCGATTATAGGCGCTATTTTTCTAGATCAGGGAACAAGGGCGGCAAAAAAATTCATTAAAAATAAAATTCTCTGCAATTTAGATAAAGTCATTGAGGAACAGCTGTATTTAGATCCAAAAAGCAAATTCCAGGAAAAATCGCAGGAAACTTATGGAATTACGCCTCATTATAATGTAATTTCCGAAAGCGGGCCAGACCATGATAAAGTATTTACAATCGGATTATATATAGGTGAAGATTTCGTCGCTCAGGGAAAGGGCAACAGCAAACAAGAGGCCCAGGTAGAGGCGGCCATCGCCGGGATTAAAAAGAAAAAATGGTAAATCAGTTCTAAGTTGTAAGTTTTAAGTTCTAAGGTTAATGCTTACAGCTTAAAATTTAAAATTAAAAATATGAATATCCAAAAATTTTTTCAAACAGCAGTTGATCAAAAAGCATCTGACATTCATTTAGTAGTTGGCTTAAAACCGTATTTAAGAATTGATGGAGTTTTAACAAGCATAGAACAAGAAAAAGAGATTGATCCCAAAGAAATGGAAGAAGCTGTATTTTCTCTTTTATCAGAACCGCAACAAGAACGTTTAAAAAAAGAAAGGGAGCTGGATATTTCTTATGAAATAAAAAAGGGCGGGCGTTTAAGAGTTAACATGCATTATGAAAAAGGGAATTTAAGTTTGGTTGCCCGGATTATTTTAAGCGAAATTCCCTCATTGGAAAGCATTGAAATGCCTGAAGTGGCCTATAATTTATTAGGCCTGAAACAGGGCTTGATTTTAGTAACCGGGCCTACCGGATGCGGAAAGTCAACAACTTTAGCCGCGATGATAGAATACATAAACAAAGAACAAAAACGCAACATTATAACCCTGGAAGATCCAATAGAATTTATTTTTAAACCAAAACAAAGCATAGTAAAGCAAAGGCAGTTGAACACTGATATGATATCGTTTAAAGCCGGCTTAAAACATATTGTCCGCCAGGACCCGGATGTTATTATGGTTGGAGAGATGCGAGACCTGGAGACTATCGCCGCCACTATTACGCTGGCGGAAACCGGCCACTTAGTATTAGCCACCCTTCACACTTACAGCGCTTCCCAGACAATTGATAGAATTATAGATATTTTCCCCCCTTATCAACAGACTCAAATTAAATTACAATTATCCTCGGTATTATCCGCTGTTATATCCCAGAGGTTAGTGCCGAGAGTAAAGAATGGGAGAGTTGCCGCCCGGGAAATATTAATTAATACGCCGGCAGTATCAAATTTAATCAGGGAAAGCAAAATATCCCAGATCCAAACCGTTATTGAAACCAATCAGGAAAAAGGCATGATTTCTATGGAAAAATCTCTGGAAATACTGCATAAAAACGGGGAAATTTCCAAAGAAACATTAGAAGTATATTCGGCCGATTATTTAATGTAAACAGCCGCTTGACAATTGTTTTTTATGATGTATAATTTATACTACTGTTAATAATCCTTATTTTTATATGAGTAAAAGCATAATACCACTTATCCAATCAGGCGGTTAAAAAACACGTTTTTTTTGCTTATTTGACCGCCAACAGGCGGTTTTTTTGTACCTTAATTAGTTAATGATCAGCGGCTAGTAATCAGTAATCAGTTAATTAAATTAGTTGATTGGCTACTGATGAATTAGAATCTAATCTAGGGATCAGGCGAACCTTAACAATTGAATATCAAAATATAGATCAAATATAGTTATATATTAGTAGTCAAGAATATAAAAATTGCAATTTCAATCTTGTAGTTTATTAATTTATAAAAACTGCAAGGTGAAGAATAATTTAAGGGTGTATGGTGAATGCCTTGACATTAAGAGACGATGAAGGACGTAGCAGCCTGCGATAAGCCTCGCTTAGGTGGCAAGCAACCTTTGAAGCGGGGATTTCCGAATGGGGAAACCTATTCCGATGAAGTCGGAATGTGCCTCGAATTTATTCGAGGGACGAGTACCCGGGGAACTGAAACATCTTAGTACCCGGAGGAAAAGAAAACAAAAATGCGTCTCGCTTACGCTCGACACTAAGTCAAAAGTCCATAAAGTCCATAAAGTTAAAAGTCATTACGACTTTCGACTTTAAAACTTTCGACTTTGCAGACTAGTGTAGCGTAAGCGGAACGTTGGATTCCGTTAGTAGTGGCGAGCGAAAGCGGATTAGCCCAAACTTTATAGACCGAGCTTTGATTTCAGCATTCGCTGAATGATTTGCGGAAGGGCCCAAGCCCACATGTCTTTAAGGTGTTACAAGATATTTATGTTTACCGCTTGGATTCGGTAAGGTAGAGGAAATACATATAATTTCTAGTTAAACGGCATGGAAAGGCCGGCCAAAGATGGTGATAGCCCAGTCAACAAAAGAAATTATAACTTTACGGTAAATATTCTTAAGTAGGGCGGGACTCGAGAAATCCCGTTTGAATTCGGGTCGACTATGACCCAAGGCTAAATACTCTTAATGATCGATAGTGAACAAGTACCGTGAGGGAAAGGTGAAAAGCATCCCAGTGAGGGAGGTGAAATAGTACCTGAAACCATATACTTACAAGGAATCAGAGTCCGCCCTAGGCGGATGATGGTGTGCCTATTGAAGAATGAGCCAACGAGTTGCTTCTATGTGGCTTACATAAACTCCGTTTGGAGAATATGTTTAGTGAAAGCGAGGGTTAATAGCCCGTATCTTACTTTTTAGATAGAAGGAATACCTTTTTCTTCTGTCTAAATTGTTAGAATGTCGCATGGAGCAAACCCGAAGCCGGGTGATCTAGCCATAGCCAGGTTGAATGTCGTCGAGAGACGGCAGGAGGACCGAACCCACTCGCCGTGCAACACGAGGGGATGAGCTGTGGTTAGCGGAGAAATTCCAATCGAACTCGGCAATAGCTGGTTCTCCTCGAAATAGCTTTAGGGCTAGCGTTAAATGCTGACTGCAGGGGGTAGAGCACTGAATAAGGGCGGGCCTTCGGGTACCGTCTTTAAACAAACTCCGAATACCTGTAGGTGTAATTTAGCAGTTAGACTATGGGGGCTAAGCTCCATTAGTCGAAAGGGAAACAGCCCAAACCGTCAATTAAGGTCCCAAAATCTATACTAAGTGTTTAAGGTGGTGTCGCGACTGCGACAACTAGGAGGTTGGCTTAGAAGCAGCCATCCTTTAAAGAAAGCGTAACAGCTCACTAGTCAAGTTGCCGCGCGCCCAAAATGTAACGGGGCTAAGTATAGTACCGAAATTACGGACCTTCCTGATTTATCAGGAGGGTGGTAGAGGAGCATTTTATATCCATTGAAGCCGTTTCGCGAGGAATGGTGGAGGATATATAAGAGAGAATGTTGGCATGAGTAGCAAAAAGGCAGGTGAGAACCCTGCCCACCGAAAGCATAAGGGTTCCTGGGCAACGTAAATCGGCCCAGGGTTAGTCGGTCCTAAGGTGAGTCTCGTGTAATGCGGGGGTAGCCGATGGATAATGCCGTTAATATTCGGCAGCTACTATTAGATTTCGATGGAGTAACGCACTATTAAGGTTTGGGCGTCCCATGGTATGGGCGTTGCTGCCGGCGTTTGGTCGTCTTAGGTAAATCCGGGACAACTTTAACCAAACAAAGGCGGCAGAAGCTGAAGTCTTTGGCGGAGGCAATTCAAGTTAAAATAGTGCCTAGAAAACCTTCTAGAGCTAATCTAATAGTAACCGTACCGTAAACCGACACAGGTATGCGAGGCGAGAAGCCTCAGGTGCACGAGAGAACCTTCGTTAAGGAACTCGGCAAAACAGCGGTCGTAATTTCGAGATAAGGCCTGCCCCGAGCAATCGGGGCCGCAGCTAACGACCCCAAGTGACTGTTTATCAAAAACACAGCTCCCTGCTAACTCGTAAGAGGATGTATAGGGGGTGACGCCTGGCCAGTGTCTGAACGTTAAGGGGAGAGGTCATTCTCGAGCAATCGGGAGGCAGCCTTGAACTGAAGCGCAGATGAACGCCGGCCGTAACTATAACGGTCCTAAGGTAGCGAAATTCCTTGTCGGGTAAGTTCCGACCTGCACGAATGGCGTAACAACTTGGGGACTGTCTCAACGAAGGACTCGGCGAAATTGCAAGGCGAGTAAAGATGCTCGCTACCCACAGCCGGACGAAAAGACCCCGTGAAGCTTTACTATAGCTTGATATTGTGTTTTGGCATGCTCTGTTCAGTATAGGTGGGAGCCTTCGGGCGCCAGTGAGATACCACCCTTAGTATGTTAGAATGCTAACCTAGCCCCGTTATCCGGGGCGGGGACAGTATCTGGCGGGTAGTTTGTCTGGGGCGGATGCCTCCCAAAAGGTAACGGAGGCGTTTACAAAGGTTGGCTATCCCGGGATGGAAATCCGGGAGATAGTGTAAAGGCATAAGCCAGCTTTACTGCGAGACTTACTAGTCGAGCAGTCGCGAAAGCGGAACTTAGTGATCCGACCGTCCAATATAGGATGGCGGAAGCTCATCGGATAAAAGTTACTCCGGGGATAACAGGCTAGTCCTTTCCAAGAGTTCACATCGACGAAAGGGTTCGGCACCTCGATGTCGGCTCGTCGCATCCTGGGGGTGGAGAAGCTCCCAAGGGTTTGGCTGTTCGCCAATTAAAGCGGCACGCGAGCTGGGTTCAGACCGTCGTAAGACAGGTCGGTCTCCTATCCGCTGTGGGCGTAGAAATTTGAGAAGTCACTTCCCTAGTACGAGAGGACCGGGAAGTATGAACCTCTGGTGTACCAGTTGTCCTACCAGGGCCATTGCTGGGTAGCCATGTTCAGTTTGGATAAGCGCTGAAGGCATATAAGCGCGAAGCCGTCTTCAAGATTAGATTTCATAGGATCGTCAGAGACTATGACGTTGATAGGCTCTATGTGTAAGCACAGTAATGTGTTGAGCAGAGGAGTACTAATAATCCATTTTATTCTTCACCTTATAGTTTTTATACTTTACTACTAATTACCCTCCCATATCGCTGTGCGATTGGGCGGGCAAGCAAATTTGATACAAATATACAAATAATAAGATAAAACGCACAATCTTGGTGCTTCTTGCGGGGAGGGTACACCTGTTCCCATCTCGAACACAGAAGTTAAGCTCCTTAGCGCCGATGGTACTTGGGATTATTTCCTGGGAGAGTAGGCCAGCGCCAAGATTGTGCGTTTTATTTTTTTGGTTAATTTTTTTCTGTCATGATTGTGCTCCGTGTAAAGTTCGTAGATAGAGGATTTTCTTTTATTTTATGCGTCATTTTCATGGTGCTTTTTTAAAATAAGTTTTCTAGGTTTTTTAAGTTTTCTAAATAAGCCCTCATAAGATGAAAATAGAAAAAGCTGAACCCCATTCATGGGGTTTGGATATTAGCATGGTGATTTATCACCGGCGGTTTTTTATTTTTGCTTTTTAGCTCGACATTTGTTACTCTAAAATATATCGCTGTCGCTAAGACCTTCTTTTGTAACTCTGCTAGAGGCGGACGGGCGCTAGAAGCAAAAGTTTTCTAATACCCCACGCCCCCGTCGGCGCGGTAAGCAAACCCCCTCTGGTAATTTTATGAATTTCCGTGATTTAATTATTTGTATATTCGTAAATAATTCGTAGTTAGTAGGAGCTATGCAACAAATCTTAGACCTCCACATCCACTCCAAATACTCTCGCGCTTGTTCAAAACAACTAGAACTGGAACAAATTGCGCGAACTTGCGAAATAAAAGGCGTTGATATTATCGCGACTGGTGATTTTACATTTCCTAAGTGGTTTGACGCTATAAAAGACCTCACCCCCAGCCCCCCTCCTTATAAAGGAGAGGGGAGTTCTGGTTTATATCAACTCCCAAATAGCAAAACAAAATTTATTTTATCAACCGAACTGGCTTTAATTTATAAACAGGACTCAGGCCATGCAAATAAAGGCGGGGTAAACCATGCTCGTCGTTTGCACATTGTAGTATTAGCGCCAAATTTAAAAGCAGTGGAAAAATTTAATAAATATTTAGATAGCCATGGATTTAATATAAAATCAGATGGTCGGCCGATTTTAGGAATGTCTGCAATTGAATTATGTAAAATATTATTTAACATAGATGAAAAGTTTATGGTAATTCCGGCGCATATTTGGACGCCGTGGTTTTCAATATTTGGCTCTAAAAGCGGTTTTGATGGTATGCAAGAATGTTTTGGAGAATTTACTAAAAATATATATGCCTATGAAACCGGTTTGTCTTCTGACCCGGAAATGAACTGGAGGGTTAGCGAATTGGATAACTTTACCTTGCTTTCCAATTCAGACGCGCATAGCCTGCCGAATATTGCCCGCGAAGCCAATGTTTTTGAAATGAAAGAAATCAGTTACGAAGCAATTTATGATATTATAAAAAATAGCTCACCTAATAAGCGTGCTAACCCGCCCAAGACTGCGTCGGGGCGGGCAAGAAGCAAATATGGTTCACTGCTTTACACAATAGAATTTTATCCGGAAGAGGGAATGTACCATTATGACGGCCATCGAGCATGCAATATTTGCCTACCCCCCAAAGAAACTAAAAAATATAAGGATATTTGCCCAAAATGTAAAAAGAAGCTAACAATCGGCGTTGATTATCGGGTGGATGAATTAGCGGACAGGGAACGGGGATTTAGGCCAAAGGGCGCGGTAGATTATAAAAAACTAGTGGAGTTGGATAAAATTATCGCCGAAGCGCTGGATATTAGAAGCCGGGCATCGCAGAAAGTGCGGGTGGAATATAATAATTTAATAAAAAAAATTCAAGCCACGGAGCTTGATATTTTGATCAATAAAGATTTAAAAGATTTAGCTAAAATAACTCTGCCAGAAGTTGTTGGGGGAATTAAGCGAGTTAGAGAGGGGAACTTAATAGTTGAGCCTGGATATGATGGAGAATATGGTACAGTTAAAATTTTTAGTAAAGAAGAGAGGGCGAGCAATAAACAAGCTAAATTATTTTAAAACGAAAAACCCCCACACTGTATGAATTTAGGTTTCTAACTTCGCACAGCGTGGGGGTTTTTATTTTATTTCTTTTTTCTTTTTGCTGGTTTGCGTTTTGCAACTTTTTTGCGTTTTGGAGCAGCCTTCTTTCTTTTAGGAGCTGCCTTGCGTTTTGCTGGTTTGCGTTTTGCAACTTTTTTGCGTTTTGGAGCAGCCTTCTTTCTTTTAGGAGCTGCCTTGCGTTTTTTAGTCGCTCTTTTTTTTGTCGGCATTTTTTTCACCTCCTTTCCTCCTCTTTCTCATTTATTAATTTACAAAAAAATTTTATAAACAAGAAAAAAATTTTCACTACTTAAATTATAAAGAAATTTTTTTAATTCTACAATAGCAATTGCACAACACATAGCGCGCAACATAAATCACGCAGCACACAACACATAACGTATGTCGCATAATAGTAATCATGTAACGGATAACTTAAGAATATATAATAAAATTTAATTATACCGCATGTTTTTTTTCGGGCATCATAAATGTGCGCGCCATGAAAAATACTACATATATCAAACGATTAATGTTGCATTTATTTACTTTAATATTAGCTAAAAAATGATTAATAAAAAAAGCTGTTCTTGACAAATATTTTTTAGTATGCTAATATAATTTATTACTTTAAATCAAGTTGATTTAAGCGGGATAGGCACGACAAGCATGGGGAATTTTTCCTTCTTGTCTTTGGCTTTTCGCTCGAGGCATCAGAAAGAAAAATTTTTCTGCCTGTCCCGCTTAAGTCAATTTTTTTGTTTAAAAATTATTTTAAGATAAAAATAAAAAGTTATACACAGATTTTAATTTTGTAAAACAAAAATAAAAAAAAATAATCCTGAATTTTCAGGATTATTTTTTTATTAGTTTAGAGTTTAAAATTAATTATTTTTTATGGTTTCCGATGTTGAAGTTGAATTTTTTTCTACTCCGACCAAACAAACTTCCTGCCACGGTCGGTAATGGCTAGTAAAT
>JBAZGH010000004.1:12417-40634 GCA_041652935.1 Patescibacteria group bacterium
TTCTTCCTTTATTTCTCCATTGGGATAAGCAACGGTATAATCAAAATAAGCGTCAGCTCCGTAGATCGCATGTTCAGTGCATTTTTTTTCTCCCAACTTAAGATCTTCGGTTTCAATTATTTTTGTCGGCGGGGGAGCTGAAATATTATAAACAACCGGATAAGTAGTTGAGGCGATGCGGCCGTCTTTTGTTCCCCAGATTTCAAAATATATGTCATTGTCGTTTATTCGCCTTTGGATTAATATATAGTTCCCGGTATCGTTAATGAAGCGTAGGTCTGGATGGGGGCCGTAAATAGTAGCGTCCGTCCCGGCCGGCTCATAATATCTAACTCGGTAAGAATGGTTTTGCCTTTCGGAAATGGGGAGGCCGGCGTCAAGAGCGGCGCGAAACATGGTTGTTCCGACTTGGCACAGCCCGCCGCCGTATTCCGGTATGGTTTCATTTCCTTTAATAACCATTTCCGGCAGATAGCCGGTTGCAGCATTAATTTCACCCAAGGTTTGGTTCATGGAAAATTCTTGCCCCGGTTTTACCAATGTCCCGTGCGCTGACAGGGCTCCGGTTGATATATTATGCTTTCTGCTCCAGGAAGAGCCGGAAAAATTTGAATGTCCGGTGCCAATCAATTCTTTTACTCCCAAATCATTTACATTTTCATTATTAATATTGCTTTTTGCCTCTTCAATTATTATCCCAATTTTTATTTTTTCTGCGGAGTTTGATTCGCTGGCAAGCTTAACCGCATCTTCAAAATTTTTAAATGTTTTTTCAGCGCTAAGTTTTCGCCCGTTTTTACTAGCTTCAAATTCAACCACTTTTTCGTTTTCAACTTTAAATTTAGCATCTATAGGATTAATATCGGTGTATTGCCTTATATTCTCATTAAAATATTTTTCAACATCCCCTTGCTTGAGGCCTATATAAAACTCCTCCTTTAATTCCGGAGAGCTGAACCATCCCCCGCCATATTGGAAGACATTTTTTTTAACAGCCAGCATGGTTAAAAGTTCGTTTTTATCAATAACCCATTCTTTTTTTGCGGTATTGTAATCATCCGGCACAATTAATGTTATCGGCGCTGAATTTAGGGCGTTTTTTGCCGGAATAAGCAGCGCAGAAGCTTCTTTTTCATAAATTATCGGGTAGTCAGTTTTTAAAATTATTGTTACGGGGCTTTCATCAAGTTTTGATAATTTTTTTTCTATCTCTTTTACTATATTTTCATAATCAAATATTTTTCCATGAATTTCACCCACAACCTTCGCCTCGCCGTTATTAAAAATAATTTTTGCGTCTTGAGCTGGTTTTTCGTATTCCCGAAAATTTTCAAATAAAAAATCGGTTATTTTTTTTTCATCAATATTATGCTCAATTTTTATTTTTGCTTTAGTAAAAATAATTATTATCTGCTCCATTGAATCCTTTAAAATGTTGCCGCTCCGCCCGATTCCAAAGGCATTAGCTAAAGTTTTATCAGCGTCAAAATGGAAGACATCAAAAGATAAGTCCGGAGTTTCGCCGATAACGCTGGCGGGGATGGTTATTTTTTTATTTTGGTATATAACCACTATTCCATTATTACTTATTTTATCCATTTTAAGCTGTATCTCTCCCCTAACCTCTGAGAAAGTTTTTCCGCCCAGATTAACCCCCCCCGCTTCCAAGCCGAAATAAAAGCGGTTGTTAAATATATTTTGATAAACAATCAGCGTAAAAGAGATAAATAACAAAAAACCCAAAAACATAGCTCCAGCTAGTAAATATTTTTTCGCCAGCTCTTTTTTTAACGCAAAAAAACGAGACACAACGTTTTTTCGGGAAGAATTTAAGGTGTTTTTTGTCTCGTTTAACTTGGCGATGAAATTAGTTTTTTTTCCTTTTCGTTTCAGCATATTCCTGGGGTAATTTATTTTTTACATCCCGTTTTCATTATTTTTTAATATTTCATTTAAAATTTCTTTTGCTTCGGTTTTTTTTATTTTTGTCTCTGCGCCATTTTTTAATATCTCCAGCATTAATTCATCTCCCTCTTTTACGCCCTCTGGTAAAAAGTCCAAAGGTATGTTGATGTTTTTTTTGTCTGTTTTCAAAACAGCCACCCCTTCCTCAATTCTATCAATAGTTAATTTTATCATCATAATAGTGTTGTTAGTCTTTAACTTTTACAGAAATTTGCTTGGCGATTTGCGCTTTCGGAAGCGTAATGGTTAAAACGCCGTTTTCAATAGCCGCTTCTATTTTATCGGTTTTTACCTCTATCGGCAGTATTACTGAACGGGAAAAAGCGCCCCAGTAGCATTCCTGGTAAAAATAATTATCTTCTGATATCTCCTCGTTCATTTTTCTGGTTCCCCTTACAGTTAGCATGTCGTTGTTAATGGAAATATCAATATCCTCGGCTTTTACGCCGGCAATTGTTGATTTAACGATAATAGCGTCTTTTGTTTGGTAAACGTCAATCGCCAACTGTCCCTCGTCACAATTTTCATTAAACCACTGGTCGGTGCCCGAGTTCTCCCTTAATTGATTTTGTTCCAAGTCATCATTAATATTGACATTTGCCTTTTTTGAATTTAAGCCGGAGAGATTTTTAAAAAAATTCATACCATTACAAATTACAAATTTAAATACAAATATACAAATTTTGTATATTATTATTATACAAGAAAGAGATGGGGGAAGCAAGAGAAAGTAGTTTTTTAGTTGTGTTACGGTGGGTCCGAGAGGATTCGAACCTCTGACCTCCACAACCCGCCCGCAATGTTTTACAAGCAAAGCGCAGCAATGCGGGCGCTCTAACTTCACCCGCCCGAGCGCAAGCTTCGGGCGGGTAAGACTGAGCCATTATTTTGTTTTTAAATAGTTCTCTAATCGTTTTTTTGTAAATCTTCTACCCCCGCCATTTTTAAGTATTTTTCTCTATTATATGCATCAGTTTTATTTAAACATGCTTCATAGTATATTAATTTCCACGGCCTTTTTAATTTAGTCGCTTCAACTAATCCACCATTATGTTCTTTGAATCTCTTTTTTAAATCGTTAGTACAACCCTTATATAAGGTTTTATGTTTTGTACTTTCTAAAATATAATTATAATGGAATGACGTGTGGGCATAAGTGGACTCGAACCACTGACCTCTACGATGTCAACGTAGCGCTCTAACCAACTGAGCTATATGCCCGAATACTTTTTATAAACTTTGGCGCTCTAACTTCACCCGCCCGAGCGCAAGCTTCGGGCGGGCAAGACTGAGCTAGCCGCCCCTAATTTCTATCATTATACTTTTAGAGAGGAAGTTTTTCAAGTTTATTTTTTACATGTTTTATAATTTGTTCTTCAACTTCGGTTAATTGTTTGTTCATTGCGGCTGTTGCGATATTTTTTGATCCATCCGGATTGAAATCCTGCAATAAGGACAAGGCATTGATATTTTTGGTGGAAAATAATTTTATTTCCGTTTTATCATTATGCCCGTTTACAAAAAGAATTATAATTTCCGCCTCCGGAACATTAATAACTAATTCCTCAACAACATCTTCAAGTCCGTCGGCGCTGCTGCCTGTTTTTTCAAAATCAACCTTATTAAGGCATGACCAGATTAATTTTCCATCCAGATCGCTTTTTAGTTTTGCCAGAACCCGCCCCCAGAGTTTAAGCGTATTTAAGTCGCGGTTTTGGTATAAATTGCGGACAATAGTTTCCCGGTCTGCCCCCAGCTTAATTAGTTCGCTGGCAATAACCAGCGAATTGGGCGTTAATGAACCGACCTTGAAGCTTTTGCTTTCAGAAAATATGCCGGCCAGCAGGCAGGTGGCAATTTGCTCATCAATTAGGCCATTATTAGAATGCTCCTGGTAGCTTTTCAATAATTCAAAAATAATTTCAGTGGTGGAAATCGCCGTTATTTTTATCCGGTTTATCTGCCCGAACTCCTCATTATGCGGATGGCGGTCAATATTTATAATCGGCACATTAAAAAAGAACTGCGTATCCTGCTGGTATATATTGCCCAGCGACTCCAAGTCCGGGCTGGCAACCACAATAATCAAATCATAGGCATGTCCGGTTATGCGCGAGGTTACATCCTCCGGCTTAAACTGGGATTCCTTTGGAGTAACAATGAATTCCAAATAGTTATTTTTTAGCTGATAACTGATTTCTTTTGCCGGCACATTGCTGGTATCAAGGGATATGATGAATTTTTTTTCCGTGCTGATGGAATTTTTTACTTCCCCGATATTGGGTAGAAATGAAAAATGCTTCGGCGCTTCAAAGCCGTCGGAGGCCAAATCAACTGTTTTATTGATTTTTTTCAGGAAAGAATAAAGCGCCAGCGCTGAGGAGATAGAGTCGCCGTTATGGTTTCGCCCAAAGGCGATTAAAATATTTTTCGCTTTTTCTATTTGTTCAAAAATTTGCTGGTCGTCTGTTAGCATAGTAGAAAAGTCTTAGTACGGTTTTAAATCGTTCGCGATCCTTTAATTTGAATTCGTTGTACTTATTTAAACGGACTCAGATGAATGCGAATGCCACGAATTTTATTTAAAATATTGTTAAATAAATTATCATATTACTATACAACCAATTTTTTCTTAGTTCAAGAGAGGGTTGTTAAAACATAGCTCGTCAGTATAAATTAAATTTTAAAAAGCGTCAAATTTGTTCAAATTATTATGTACGGATTAAAATGGACGTCAAACCATTAATACTGATGTTGTACGCACCTAAAGCGACTTTCAACTATTCAAATGCTACAAATATTTATACACACATGGTTAAACCGAATTCAAAATGGCGTTTATCGGTATTTTTTTCTTGCTTTTTTAGCTGTGTTTTGCTAAGTTTATATATATGAATAAAGAATTGCCAAAAGTATACGATCCTCAAAAATATGAGGATGATATATATAAAAAATGGGAAGACTCCGGATTTTTTAATCCGGATGTTTGTGTTGATAAGGGGGTTTGTGAAAAAGATGCAGAAACATATACAATAGTTTTACCGCCGCCGAATATTACTGACAAATTACATTTAGGCCATGTAGTAATGGTTGCTATTTCAGATATTTTAATTCGTTATAACAGAATGAACGGCAAGCGAGCCCTTTGGATTCCGGGAACCGACCATGCGGCGATTGCCACTCAAAATGTAGTAGAAAAGAAAATTTTAAAAGAACAAAAAAAATCACGCCATGATTTGGGCCGGGAAAAATTTTTAGACGAAGTTAATAAATTTGTTAAAGAAACCCAAGCGACCATCATTCATCAGTTAAAAAAAACCGGAGCATCTTTAGATTGGAGTAGAGAAGCCTTTACTTTAGATGAACAAAGACAAAAAGCTGTTAAACAGATGTTTGTAGATATGTATGAAGCTGGCGCGATTTATCAAGGACATCGAATTGTAAACTGGTGTCCGCGCTGCCAGTCAACTCTAGCGGATGACGAAGTGGAGCATAAAGAACAGGATGCCAAATTTTATACTTTTAAATACAGCAAAGATTTTCCTTTCGCGATTTCTACTACCCGGCCGGAAACAAAGCTGGGGGACACGGCCGTGGCGGTTAATCCAGATGATAAGAGGTATAAAAAATATATCGGGCAAGAGTTAGAAGTAAATTTTTGCGGCATGCCATTGAAATTAAAAATAATCGCCGATGATAATGTAGATTCGGAATTCGGCACTGGCGCGTTAGGCGTTACGCCGGCGCATAGTATGGTTGATTATGAGATGGCGCAAAAAAATAATTTAGAAATAAAAAAAGTAATTGACGAGCAAGGAAAGATAATTGAAGGACTAAGCGAATTTGGCGGTAAGCGCGTAAAGGAAGCTAGAAAGATGATAATAGAAAAATTAACAGAGCAAAATTTATTAGAAAAAGAAGAAGATATCAAAAATAATTTAGCGATTTGCTACCGTTGCGGCACGGCCATTGAACCGTTAACTTCCAAACAGTGGTTTGTGAGTGTTGATAAAAAATTAAAAAAATTAGGGAATAAGTCCTTAAAAGAAAAAGCGATTGAAGTTGCGAAGAAAGGCGAGATAAATTTTGTGCCGGAAAGATTTAGCAAGCGATATTTGGATTGGATGGAGAATTTGCATGATTGGTGTATTTCCCGCCAAATTTGGTTTGGGCATCAGATTCCGGTTTGGTATAAAGGTGATGAAATTTATGTGGGAGCAGAAAAGCCATCGGGTGCAGGCTGGACTCAAGATGAAGATGTATTAGATACTTGGTTTTCTTCCGGCATGTGGACTTTTTCAACCTTGGGTTGGCCCTTCTCCGCTAAAGCTATGGCGGGTAAACCGAACAAAACAGATGATTTAAAAACATATCACCCCACTCAAGTTTTAGAAACCGGTTATGAAATTATCACCTTATGGGTTTCGCGTATGATAATGATGTCATTATTTGCGGTAGACCAGATTCCATTTGAGAATGTTTATCTGCACGGCATGGTATTAGACGCTAAAGGAAAAAAAATGTCCAAGTCAAAAGGCAACGGCATCGATCCCTTGGAAATGATTGAAAAATACGGAACTGATGCGGTGCGCATGTCTTTAATCATAAATAATACTCCGGGCAATGATATGAAAATGAGCGAGCAGAAAATCGCTGAATTTAGGAACTTCGCGAATAAGCTTTGGAATATAGCGCGGTACGCAATTACGAATTACGAACCTTGCCTACCGGCAGGCAGGTTAGGAATTACGAATTATAAAATTGAACGTAGTGAGTGTACGTTAGCAGACAGATGGATTTTAGATAAAATGCATAACTTAGTAAAAGAAGTGACGCAAGATATTGAAGAATTTAAATTTTCTCAGGCAGGAGAGATGCTGAGGGATTTTACTTGGAATGATTTCGCGGATTGGTATTTAGAAATAAGCAAATTTGAAAAGACAGAAAATAAAAATAAAATTTTAATGAAAGTTTTACAAGATTTGCTTAAACTTTGGCATCCGTTTATGCCATTTGTAACTGAAGCTATTTGGGGAGAACTCGGTAATGATGTAAGCAATAAAGAATTTTTAATGGTTAATTCATGGCCCACCTTCGTCAAGGATACGGCGGGCAAGCCCGAAAATGAAAAAGATTTTGATTTAGTGAGAGATATTATTACTGCGATTCGTCAAATTAAATCAACCAACAAAATTCCGCCAAAAGAAAAAATTAAAGCTGTTATTTATGCCGGAGATAAGGTAGAATTAATAGAGAGCCAGGCGGAATTGATTAAAAGTTTGCGGACCGGAGTGGAGGAATTGGAAATTAAACCCTCCCTAGCCGATGGCAGGGCGGGCAAGGAAAAAAGTGAAGCACCTGCTGACGCTAAATTTAGTAAAATTGACGATATTAAAATTTATATTTTAAAAAATTAAATCTATAGGATATGGAAAAATTAATAATCTTCATTTTTTATGTCGCTGTTTTTTATGTTGCCTCTTTTGTTATAACAATATTAACAAACATCATCGGCAGATTCGCTTCAAAAACAAAAACGGATTTAGACGATAGAATAATCAAAGCGATTAAATTGCCGATTCGCTATTTAGCAATTATTTTAGGTTTATTCTATGGCATTAAATACAGCGGCATATATTTTTCAATCGGTGGGTATGGCTTAAACGACGCCCTTAAAATTTTAGTTATTCTTTTAG
Organism: Patescibacteria group bacterium; assembly: GCA_041652935.1. Lineage (GTDB taxonomy): Bacteria > Patescibacteriota > Patescibacteriia > Patescibacteriales > XYC2-FULL-47-12 > JBAZGH01. The sequence goes on from JBAZGH010000004.1 coordinate 20,079, forward strand.
CGGCCTTTGCCGTTGCCAGGATAATCAAGGCAATAATGAAATGGATAGCCAATAAAAAAAGAAAAGAAACTAAAAGCCGCGGCGGTGATACTTTGTTCATATTTTTTAGAAAAATTATTAATGTAGCGGTTTATTTAGTTGCTTTAATCATTATTTTGGGCCAGTTGGGCATTGAAATCGGGCCATTATTAGCCGGCCTAGGGGTGGCCGGCATCGCGATTGCTCTTGGTCTGCAGAAAACCTTGGAAAATTTATTTGCGGCGGTATTTTTAGTGCTAGACAAAACAATTAACATCGGCGATTATGTGGAATTAAACGGCGGAACGCGCGGGCACATTGCTGACATTTCTTGGCGGGCAACCACTATTACAACTTTGGGCGAAAACACGATTATTATTCCCAATTCAGATTTTGTCAATCAAACTGTTACTTCGTTTGATTGGCCCACCAGCCAGCAGTATATGTCGGTAACGGTCGGCGTAGCCTATGACAGTGATTTTATCAAAGTAGAAAAAGTGCTGGAAAAAATAGTTAAGTTTATTTTACAGAAAGAAAAAATGAAATTGGATGGAAATGACCCGATTATCAGATTTGATGAACTGGGGGATTCAGCCGTAACTGTTAAGGCTATTTTCAAGGTTGACCGGGCCGCTGATGAAAATAAAATCAGAGGCTTGGTAAACAGGGAGATTTTAGTTAATTTTGCTAAAGAAAAAATTAATATTCCATTTCCACAGCGAGTGGTCCATTTGGAAAAATAGCATTTATAGAATAAAAAATTTAAATAATTTTTATGCCAAAAATATCAACTGACAAATTAAAAATTGAAGAATTATTAAATAGAGCTACGGAAGACGTTATTGTAAAAGAAAATTTAAAAAAGAGATTACAATCAGGCAAATGCCTGCGCATTAAACTCGGCATTGATCCTACGGGGTCAGTTTTACATTTAGGTCATGCAGTTGTTTTACGAAAATTAAAGGAATTCCAAGATTTAGGCCATCAAGTTATTTTTTTAATTGGTGATTTTACCGCGCGCATCGGCGATCCAACTGGTCGTTCTAAAGAGAGGAAACCAATGAGTGAAAAAGAAATTAAAGAAAACATGAAAAGTTATATAGAACAAGCCAGTATTATTTTAGATCCAAAAAAAATAGAGGTTAGATATAATTCAGAATGGCTGAAAGATATGGATTTACAGGAAATTATTTCTTTAGCCTCAAAAGCAACCTACGCACAAATCGCTCAACGATCAGATTTTAAAAAACGCATTAAAGATGATGCTGATTTAACCTTACATGAATTTATGTATCCTTTAATGGTGGCTTATGATTCAGTGGCGTTGAAAGCAGATGTTGAGTTGGGCGGCACGGACCAAAAATTTAATTTATTGATGGGCAGGCAAATACAAAAACGCTATAAACAAGAAGAACAGGATATTATAACCTGTCGAATCCTTGAGGGTTTAGATGGAAAAGAAAAAATGAGCAAGAGTCTAAATAATTATATCGCACTAACCGAAGAGCCTTCAGAAATATATGGAAAACTTATGACATATCCGGACGCTATGATTATTACTGGTTTAGAATTGTTAACTAATATTTCATTGGAGGTAATAAAAAATATTGCTAAATCCCTAAAAGAAGGAGAGAATCCGATGAATTACAAGAAGATGATGGCTTTTGAAATAGTTAAGACCATAAAAGGAAAAGAGGGGGCGCAAGCAGCGCAAGCGCATTTTGAAAAGACGGTGCAGAATAAGGAAATCCCAGAACAAGTTACAAGTCACAAGTCACAAGTTACAAAAATAAATATTGTAGATTTACTTGTAGATACAAAGTTAACTAAAAGTAAGGGAGAGGCAAGGAGATTGATAGAGCAGGGAGGGATTAAAGTTAACGGTAAGATTGTAGAAAATATAGATTTAAATATAGATTTAAATAAGGAAGGGGTATTATTACAAAGAGGTAAACGGCAGTTTATTAAAGTTATTAAAAAGTAATTTTTTATGTCATCTTGAGCGAAGTCTAGAGATATAATTATATTACTCGACTCCGTTTTACTTCACTAGGAATGACATTTTAGTATGTACACCATAGAAAAAGCAAAACAGAATATTGCAAATAAAATAAATAAAAATGTAGAGACGCATTATAAAGTGTCTCTCGCGGATTTAGTATTACCTCCCAACCCGGAGATGGGAGATTTGAGTTTCGCCTGTTTTAGTTTGTCAAAAGAAATGAAAAAAAATCCGGTGGAAGTTGCCAGTGATTTGGCAAAAAAAATTAAGCCTTGCCAGACAGTTAAATCTATTGAAGCAGCCGGTCCTTACCTTAATTTTAAATTACAGCCGAAAAAATTAGCCCAGGGAGTTCTGTCGGAAACCGGCAAAAAAGATTGTGGGCAAATAAATATTGGAAAGAATAAAAAGGTACTAGTAGAGTTTGCCTGCCCGAACGTAAATAAGCCGTTCCATATCGGCCATCTTCGCAATATTATTTTAGGAGAATCAATTGTAAGATTATTAGAATCAGCGAATTACAAGGTTGTGAGAGTTAATTATCCCAGTGATATCGGCATGAATATTGCCAAAAGCATCTGGGGGATTACTCAAATGCAGTTAAAATTAAAAAAAGTCGCCGATAAAGACATCAGCAAAAAGATGGAATTTTTAGGCAAGGCCTATGCCCGCGGCAGCCAGGAATATGAAAAAAACGAAAAAGCCAAACTGGAAATAAACGAAATTAATAAATTGATTTATAAAAAAGACGAAAGCGTTAAAAAACTTTATAATACTGCGCGCGGGTGGAGCTTAAAATATTTTGACATTATATACAAACGTTTGAATTCACATTTTGATAAAACATATTTTGAATCAGAGGTTGTTGATAGCGCTTTGAAAATTGTGCAAGCCGGTTTAAAAAAGGGAGTTTTTAGATTAAGCGAGGGAGCGGTTATTTTTGAAGGAGGAAAACACGGCTTGCATGACCGCGTTTTTATAAATTCAGCCGGATTGCCGATTTATGAGGCAAAAGATTTGGCTTTGGCTAAAAAGCACCTTAGCGATTATAAACCAAGCAAGATAATCCATGTCGTTGCCCAAGAACAAGCAGAGTATTTTAAAGTTGTTTTTAAAGCTCTGGAAAATCTTATTCCTAACAGCAAAGGAATTGAAGAGCATTTGTCTTACGGAATGGTTAATTTAAAAGGCGTGAAGATGAGCTCTCGGCTGGGCAATGTAATCACTACGGAAGATCTGCTAAACCAAACTAAAAGTGAAATCATAAAGATTGTAAAAAAGAACAAAGAGATAAAAGACAAGCCCTCCCATACCTACGGTGGGGCGGGCGAGGAAGATACGGCGGAAAAAATAACTATCGCCGCTGTAAAATATTCAATGCTAAAAAGCGGCAAAGAAAAAAATATTATTTTTGACTTAAAAGAATCTGTCAGCTTATCCGGGAACTCCGGGCCGTACCTTCAATATAGTTACGCGCGAATACAAAGTATTCTAACAAAAGTTAAAAAGTTAAAAAGTTTAAAAGTTAAAAAGTCAAATAGTGAATATTTTTCATATATAAAAAATATTGAACATAAATTATTATTAAAGCTTGCTTTATTTCCAGATATTACGAAAGAAGCAGTTGAAAAATATGAGCCAGCTTTAGTGGCAAAATATTTATTTGAATTGTCGCAAGAATTTAATGATTATTACCATCAAGCGCCAATTTTAAAAGCTAAACCGGAGGAAAGGGCATTTCGGCTGGAATTATTGAAATCCGTTGCCATAATTTTAGATAGGGGGATAAATCTATTAGGTTTTGAGACGGTAGACAAAATGTAAAAATATGAGAATATTAGGATTTACTTTTTTAACTAAAAAAGAAAAAGCAAACAGGCGTATTGTGGGGATAGCTATAGCGCTTATCCTTCTTTTTTTAGTTTTTTTTGGTTATAAATTTTTTTCAAGCTATTATTTCAATAGCGGGGAAGGATCGCCAAAAGAAGAAAATATTATTAATTTATTGCATTCCTTATTATTCGAAGAGCAGGAACAAGTTTATTTGATACTCCTGCAGAATAATACCGAGCTTCGCCCCACCGGCGGTTTTATCGGCAATTACGGGATTTTAAAAATTAAAGAAGGTAGAATCACCTCTCTGTACATTGACGATATCTACAACCTAGATAAATTAGCCGAAGAAAAATTAGAAATAATCCCGCCCGAACCTTTGCGTAAATATTTTAATCGGGAAAGATGGTTCTTGCGCGATATCAACTGGTCGCCGGATTTTTCCATTTCCGCCCATCGCGCTTGGGCGATGTATCTGCTGGAAGGCGGGCAGGAAAAAATCGACGGCATCATTGCTGTAACCCTGAAGTAATAAATGACTTGTTAGATCTTTTTGGAGAAATAGATGTCGGAGGAATAAAATACAACCGCAGTAATTTTGTCGATGTTCTGGAGTATGAAGTTGAGAAAGGATATTTAGAGAAAGGAGTAGAGGAAAGTGACCGCAAAGCCATAGTAAACGAAATAGCGCAGAAGTTAAGAGAAAATTTGAAATTTAAAGTGTTGCTTAATCTCATCTCTTTTTCTGATTTAATTAAAGAAAATATCCGCGAAAAGAATATCGTGGTATATATGACCAATGAAAAATTGCAGGAGAAATTCAGCGAATACGGCCTTACCGGGGAATTGAAAGCAGCCTACAGCGACTATCTTATGGTGGTTGACGCTAATTTGGGGAGTTTAAAAACAGACCCGGCCGTGCAAAGAATAATAAAATATGCAGTAGATGAAACGGGGGGAAAATTAATAGCTCAACTTAATATAGAATACACCCACACCGGATCTTTAGATTGGAAAACTTCGCATTACCGCACTTATACCAGGATTTATGCGCCGACCGGGTCTAAATTAATAAATTATCAGGGCGCGATGGCTGACGACACAAAGGCTCCGGGTTTGGTGGATATTTCCGAAGATTTAGGCAAAACCGTGTTTGGCGTTTTTTTATCAATAAATCCGGGGGAAAGAAAAATATTATCTTTAACTTATGAGTTGCCGGCGGATGTTGCGGATAAGGATTATAGTTTAATTCTCCAGAAGCAGCCCGGGAATGACTTTACAAATTATGAAATCAGGGCGAGAGATAAGACATGGCAGGGGCCGTTAGTTGAAGATAAACTCTTTCAATAAAAAATCCCGCGCATTCGCGGGATTTTTTATTTTGTTTGTTTATTATTTTATTTATTATGCTTTTGATAAACAAAAAGTATTCCGGCCGCCGCCCCGAAGATTATTCCTATTAGCACATTTAATATAATATTAGGCTTAACCGGAAGGACTGAAATCGAGGGGCTGTCAATAATTCGGACATCAACATTCTGCAGGCTATGGTAAAAATTATTGGTAGTTTTCAGCGTAAAGATTACTGCTCGGGCTATATTTTCCGCCTGCTGTTTATTCGGGTGGTAAACTGACAAAGAAATAATTCCAGAATCGTAAATAGCCTTTGCCTGGACAGTACTATTCCATTCTGTCATTTGTTTCTTTTTTGAACCGGAAAAATATTCGGTATCAATATTAAATCCATCCTTAGTCGATTGGCTATAGAATGATTCAGAGGAGACTATTTTTGCCAGCAGGTTGCTTAAATATTCATTCATTTTAGAGGCCGAATAAGAATCGGTCCCTTCCTCAAAATTTTGCACCACCAAGACTTTCGCCTGCGCTCGGTATTTTAAGGGCTGGGCGAAGGTAATAATTAAGGCAATGATCAAAAAAGTTAAAGTAGTGAACATTATTATTTTTCGCCCCTTTTTAATAACAGTAGATAATTTCATATTATTAAGTTTATTTAATTTAATAATAGTATATTTATTTAAAAAAGTAAATTTTAGAAAGAAAAAGGGCGGAAGCGTATTATGTGCTTCCGCCCGAAAGATCAATTCGGCCCCGGCGCATTACCAGAGGTTAAAGGGTGATGTCGGTTCGACGGTTACAACGTCGACTTGATGGCTTATTGGCCAGTAGTCGCCGCTGAACTTCGTCAAACCGATTCGGTATTCTACCCGCACCTGGGAGCCGCTCCAGAGATAACGGACAAACCCAATGCTTAAACCCTGGGATACGCCGTCAAATGCCAGCGTAATGCGGTAATAATCCCAAGTTCCATCGGTTGCCACTTTTTTCGTGTACTGTTCCACGCATTTGTAAAGATGCGGGAAAGCTTCCGGTTGGCAAACGAAGTTATTATCTCCTTCGTCAACCAGAATCGGCTGGATAATCGGCGGAGCCGTTTCAGCCGGTACACGGACAAAGACGGTTAAATACCGGTAGGAAATGAGCGGCATTCTAACCTTCTCAATCGCGCTACCGCCCAAATTTGAAGAGAGCAACTGCATATTTCCGTACACTCTCTGATATGCGGGGATACTTGTGTATTCCGCAAACCAGCCCACGCGTACACCTGTTTGTTCACCGACGGTGAAGTAGGTGTATTTGAGCTTGTTGTACCAGTTTGTCGGATCGGAAACATTAGTTGTGTTCCAAACCGGCAACGGCGCAAACGTCGGCGTTGGAATCGGCGGAACCGAAGTCGCGGTCGGCGTAGCCGTAGCCGCGGCAGGGTTCAGCTCTTCTATGGTTACCGGTCCAGAATTTTGGAACGGGCCATAGGAAGCATAATCCGTGGAAACCAAAATTTGGAATTCATACGATCTCCCAAACTCCGGTTTGTTCCCGCTCCCACCCCAGACAAACTGGGTGTTGGCTCCGAAAGCATCTCCCAAATAAGAAAATTCTTGGAAGTCGGTTTCACGGACTTTAATCCGGACTTGCTGGGCGATCACTTCCGCTCCGCTGATCTGCTCCCACCTTATCACAAGGGTAGGCGCGTTTCCCGGATCCTTGTTGGAAAATCCGCTAAGGTCTTCGCTCCACGGAGACCATGATTCGTCCGCGATTTTCACCTTGAATATTACTTCAAGAGGTGAGGTGGGCGTTGACGTTACTGTCGGCGTAGCCGTTGGTTGCGGCGTGGGAGTACTTGTGGAAGTCGGTTTTTCCGTTGCCGTAGCTGTCGCCGTATTAGTCGGCGGCGGCATTATCGGTTCCGGCCTCGGATCCTCCAAGGTAATAATATCTCCCAGCAGATCCAAATCAAGGGTCTGCCCCGGGACGACAATGTCCAAAGACCTGGCCAAAACAGCGACATCAGTTTTTCCGGTCGCCGCTACTTGCACGAACGGCCTGAGATTTCGGACATAAGGCGTCGTATCATCGTGCGGCAGTTCCAGCCGAGCGCTGAACCTTACCCATCCTCGTTCTTCATTTGAGGTTCTGGGCAGGCGGGCGTAGTCCAAAAATTGATAATAGACTACGTTTTGGAGGTTGGCGGATTCCGCCGCTCCAATCCAAATTCCGCCCATGGTTCCCGGATCGTCAATCGGCTTGAAGATTCCGGTGATGAATACCACCGGCGTATCAAGCACTTGAACATCCGGATACCAGCGAATATTTGGTCCGCCGCCGGTTTTGTCTTCCAGAGTCGTTTGGAAGGGAATTAAGGAGTACTGCATTGTGCTCTTCGTTTGTCCTTCCATTGCGACTCCGGTCACTGCCGAGCTGGGAATAATATCGCCGATGAATTCCTGGATGATCAAGTTTGAAAACTTGACCTGCATCGTTCCGAACGAAGATGCGATCTGCAGGACAGGAACCGCTGTTCCGGAATGCAGGGGCATCACAGCCCTTAAAGTCACTGTTTTTTGTTGGGGGTTATCAATGAACCATTGGTCGTAAGCCATGGTTCCGTTGGCCCCATCCAGTAAGCCAAGGATTACTTGTCCGTAGCTTCCAGCCGTAAGTTCGGCCGTGACTTGGACTTGAACGCGGTTTTGAATCGCGTTTATTCCGCGGAGATATACTCTCCGGGCCTGCTCGTTCCCGACTGTCATGTAAAATTGTTTTCCCAGTACCACATTCGACCCGCCGGCGATCGACGGATCAAGAGTAGCGCTGTCAAACTCTACATAATGGATGGGCCCCAAAAATTGGGGCAAAGCGGTCGCCGTCGGTTTCGGAGTGGAAACTGCCGGCGTAGTTGGCGTCGGCGTGAAAATTACCGGCGTAGGGGTGGAAGCCACCGGTGGTGTCGGCGTTGGCGTTTGCGGCGATCCGCCGGATCCAAGGGATTCGGGGATAATTTCCGGTTGAACGAAAATTTTGCCGTATTGCAGCAAAATTTGCGCGTCGCCTTCAATACCGTTGTACCAAAATCCGACGCTCCACCAGACCTCGACTTCAACTCCCTCAACCGAAACCGTTCTCGGCAGATAAACTTCGTTCCAGGTGTTAAGGGTAGAGATGACCGTTCCGTAAACTTTACGGTTCTCGACACCATGGGTGTCGCGGCCACCCCAAATTTCAAACAATACTGCTTCCTGTTTTGCTCCCGCTTTGGGCAGGAACTTAATGCGGAAAGCGTCCGTCTTGGAATCAACCAACTCCAAGACGATTCCCTGGACCTGCAGCTTTTCGTAGAACTGATTCGATGGGGCGGTCCATTCCCAGCCCCCATCATTCCATTGTCCGTCCGCGGTTGCTATTCCTGCGAACGGCACGAACATGAACAGCACGAACATCAGAACTTTGACCATCTTCATAAGATTGGTCCTCCTTCTTTATGTATTTTGTGTAAGAACGTTCAGCTTTTTTGTTAAAACTGAATCGTTTTATCTTAGTATAGAGAGTAATTTTTGTCAAGTTTTAATTTTAAAAAGAAAAAGGGAGCAAACTGTAAAGAATTGCTCCCATTGAAGGCGGAAAATCCTATTGGACTTTCCATATTTCGATATCTGTGACCGTCATAGTCACAGGTTCGTCTCGCGCCGTAAGCCGCACCACGGGGATAATGCTCTGGCTTGCGACATTGGCCATAGCCCCGATTGTGGCCCAGCCAGCCAATGGGGTTAAGTCGGGGAGGTAAGCGTATCCCATATTTCCCGACCAATTTCCTTCTATAGCCCCGAATCCGAGGCATCCGCCGGTTCCGGAATTAATCCGGATCCGCGCGCTTATGACGGCAATCGGGGAATCAACTTCTACCGCGGGAAAAAATAAAGTAATTTGCCCGCCAGTTCCCACAGAAATAGTCAGGGTTGTCTCTTTGTTCGCTTGGCTGACGATAAAGCTTCCCTGAAGACTGTCCATTTCCGTGGCGCTGGAGATATCCGCGGTGGCGATCAGAATCAGCTGGGGCGCCACGGCCGGAACTGGAGTCGGCGTTGGTGTTGGCGTTGGTGTTGGCGTTGGTGTTGGCGATGACCCGCTAGATGCGGGAAGTTCCCCTATGCCGATAAATAGATAAGTGTAGTCCGCGCGGTATGGAGTTAACGTGTAAACCGCGTTAACTGTTTGTCCGCTGCCAAAGTCCAATTTCCGGGGCAGAGCGATGTTATACCACGCGTTTGTTTGAACGGTAACGGTCGTGGTAAAATCAGTTTCCTGCCATCCGTAAATCCGGAACATCGCTTGGGTCGGTCCGCCTTGGTCCACCGTGAAGCGGATTGCGAAATTACGCATCTCGCTTTCCACCGCGATTTCCATCGCTTGCGCGGTAAGCGGGATGTTTCCGGCCGGAGATTCAACATGCCCTGAAAACATTTCAATGGTGTTAGTGGGCAGCGTTTCCGATGCCGGACGATTCCAAGTGAAGTTGGGACCGTCCCAGCTTCCTTGGGCCTGTGTTGTCTGGATGCTCGCCGTAAGGGCGAGGGCGATCGTGATGAATAGAACGTTTCTGTGCATGATTCATGCACCTCCTATTTGGATTTCAGATTATGATTTCTCTTAATAGAGAATCAAGAGAACTTAGCATATATTTAAAAAATTGTCAATCTTTTTAAAATAACCAATAATTGACAATTTTAAAGAAAAATGATATGTTTGATAATTAAATTTTAAGATTTATGGCAAAAATGATTATGAATGATTATAAAACATTAATTAATAGTATTTTTTCTCTTAAACTAGCAAATAACTTAGCAGGTAATTTTCTAGCGATTTTTATTGCGCTATTTGCCTTGTTTTTGCTTTTTTTAATATCGCCATATTTTACCTTGGCAGTTTCCTTGATTTTTATCACATTTTTCCTAATTACCAAATATCAGGAGTACTCGCTTTATCTAATGGCTTTTTTAATCCCATTTATAAATTTATATATTCCTTTTGAAAAATTAAATATAAATTTTCTCGGATTCAACAAGGCGTTCGCGATTCCATTAGTTGATTTATTCGGCATAGCTTTGTTCGTTTGTTTTTTAATAAATTTTTTAAAGAAAAAATTTTACGAACTGGAAAAAGAAGATGGGAATATGAAAATTCAGTTTCCCGCCATAATCACTTTTTTATTTTTCTTTTCAACCAGCCTGCTTTCCGCGGTTAACGCTTACAGCTGGTTTGGGAGCGTTTGGTATTCTATCCGTTGGATTCTGGTTTTTTATTTAATTTACATTATCCTGCCGGTTAACATCATTAAATCAAAAAGGATATTAAAAAATACTATCTTCAGTTTTGTTTTAGCCGGCGTATTTGTTTCCTTAATGGGCATAGCTTCAATTTTTTATCAGGATTTAGGAAACGAATTTATGCGCCTTAAGCCAATAAGCATTTTTGGCGTTTACCCAATAGGCGAAAATCAAAAGCAGATATCGGAAATTTTAGTTGTTGCCGGCATGTTTGCCGCCATGCTTTTTTATTGGGCGAAAGAAAATATTTACCAGCGCTATTTGTTTTTTGTTTTATGGAGTATTTTTATGGTTGTTTTACTAGGGTCGTTTTCCCGGGCCGCCTGGCTGATTGTGTTTTTGCAGATTATTTTTCTTTTGTATAAATATAGACTTAAGATTAAAGAGTACCAGGTGCAGCTGGCATTGATTTCAGTTTTATTATTAGCGCTGCTGGCCCCGATTGTTTATTATATGATTATCCTGCAGACTAACGCTCCGGGGCTCGGCTCAAACGAACACCGCATTTTATTAAACCAGCTTGCTTGGGAGGGATTTTTAAGGCATCCGATTTTAGGACATGGTTCCGGCGATTTTTTTCATTTAGTTGATACTAATATCCGCTACCAGGCGACCGGAGCGTCTTTAATGGATTCGCACGGTATTTGGCAGAAGATAGCATCGGAGATGGGAATGCTGGGGCTGGCCTCTTTTACTGCGTTTATCGGCGCTATTGGCAGTTTTGTTTATAAAAAATATAAAGAGATAACTGATAAATTCAACCGGGAGTTATTTGTTTATACGATAATAGCTGCACTTTCCATATTTTTATTTGAATGGTTTGACACCTCATTTTATCGAGGGAAATTGTGGTTTACGGTTGGAGTAATGCTGGCGGCGGCTTATATTTTTGCCAATAAAGAAAAAGATAAACAATATGAAAATACTTCAAATTAATAAATTCCATTATTTGCGCGGCGGAGCGGAGCGGTGCTATTTTGAAACCGGGCGCATACTAGAAGAACACGGCCACGAGGTGGCTTGTTTTTCCATGGACCATCCGGAAAATATAGAAAGCAGGCGGTCAAAATATTTTAGCGCCCATATTGATTTTTACGCCAAGCAGAATTTATTCAAAAAAATAATTATCGCTTTTAATATTTTATACAACCGCAAGGCGGCCAAGAATTTGGAAAAACTTATTAAAGAATTTCAGCCGGATGTCGCCCATCTCCACAATATTTATCACCAGCTTTCGCCTTCAATAATCTGGACTTTGAAAAAAAACAAAATTCCAATGGTAATGACTCTGCATGATTACAAACTTATCTCACCGGCCTATAATTTATTCAGCAATGGAAAAATTTACGAGCGCGCTTGCGGCGGAAAATTTTACCGTTGCTTTTTTGATAAGTGCGTTAACGATTCCTATAGCGCCAGTTTAGTGGTCATGGTTGAAGCTTACCTGCATAAATTCTTAAAAACATATTATAAAGTTGACGCTTTCATCGCGCCGACTAAATCCCTAAGGGACAAATTTTACCAGTTCGGATTTAAGCCAGAAATTTTTTATCTGCCCAACCCGCTGAAAGTTAAAAATGAAATTAAAAATGCAGAAACCGATTTTTTCGGCGAAGAGTTTGTTCTATACGCCGGGCGGCTGGCAAAAGAGAAGGGCGTTGACATTTTAATCCAAGCGGCGGCTTTGCAGAAAAATAAAATAAATATCACAATAGCCGGGGAGGGTCCGGAAAGGGAAAATTTGCAAAAATTAGCGCATGATTTAAAATTAGAAAACCGCGTAAAATTCACCGGATTTTTAAATGAAGAAAAGCTTAATTTTTACAGGAAAAATGCTTTAGCCGTTGTTGTTCCGTCAATTTGCCACGAGAACGGACCTTATTCCTTAAGGGAAGCGCTGGCTTTGACAAAAGTTACAATATCTGCTAAAGTTGACGGAATTTCCGAATTAGTGAAAGATGGAGTCGGACTTTGCTATGAGCCCCATAATGCCGAGCAATTAGCCGCTTTATTGGATAAAGCAGCAACACATGACCCGCTAATTAAAGAAGTTGAACATAATTTAAAAAAATTAAATTTAAAACAGGATAATAGCGAAGATTATTATAATGAATTAATGAAAATTTATTCTAAAATTTCCCACAGTTAATTATGCAAATATATTTTATCGGACAAAAAGGAATACCAGCGACTATCGGCGGAGTAGAGCACTACGTTGACAGCGCGGCGACTCTCTTGGCCGCTCGGGGGCATGATGTTTTTGTTTATACCCGCTGGAATTATTCAAATAAAAAACGAAAAAGCTACTGCGGGGTTAATTTAATCAACCTGCCTTCTATTCCAACCAAAAACCTGGATACTATCACCCATACTTTTTTGGCTGTTCTGGACGTCCTGCGCCGTCCGGCGGATGTAGTCCATTTCCACTCAATCGGCCCGTCGCTGTTGCTTTGGGTTGTAAAAATATTTAAGCCGGGCACGGTTGTCGTCGGCACTTTCCAGTCCCAGTGCTACCGCCACCAGAAGTGGGGAAGCATAGCCAGATTTTTTTTGCACTTGGGCGAGATTATGCTTTGCGCTTTCGCTGATGTTGTAATAGTGCCTTCAAAAATTTTATACCACTATGCCGCCCGCCGCTACAGTTTAGAACCGGTTTATCTTCCCAACGGCGTAACCATGCAGAAAAAACAGCCGGCAAAATTGATTAAGAAATTCGGCTTGAAAAAAGATAATTATATTCTTTACGCCGGCCGTTTAATCCGCCACAAAGGAGTGCATTATTTAATTGAAGCATATAAAGAGTTGCCAACCGACAAGAAACTAGTTATTGTCGGCAGCGGATCATTCACTAATGATTATATAAAAGAGCTGAAAGAGCTTGCCGGAAAAAACAAAAACATTATTTTTACCGGACAGCAGAACGGGCAGATTTTAAGAGAGCTTTACAGCAACGCCCACTGCTTTGTCCAGCCGTCCGAATCCGAAGGGCTTTCCATCGCCCTGTTGGAAGCGATGTCATACGGCCTGCCTGTTGTAGCCAGCGATATTTCGGAAAATAAAGAGGCGCTGGCAGGCAACGGCTATTTATTCGCTAATGCTGATGTTAAAGAATTGGAACAGGCGTTAAAGAATGTTTTATCAAGGGAAAAATCAGCCAAGAGGGCGGGCGCAAAAGCGCGGGAGCATATAAAACAGAATTATAACTGGAATGTTCTAGCCAGGGATTTAGCTTCTTTATATAAAAAAGCAGTTAATCTTAAACAAGAACATAAGTTTATTAATAAAAAATTAATAGCTAATTTAACTTTGGAACCTAAATAAAATTATGTTTAATTTCAGAAAAACAACCTATATTTCATCAGTGGTATTTATTATGGCCTCTTTCATTGCCGGCACATTTTTCTTTATGCGCCCGACAGATAGCAATGTCCAGTCTTACCACAGCGGCGATGCTGTTTCCTACAATACTAAGCTGATAGCGGCATCTGCCGACACCGGCAATGTTGAGCTGTTCGTCCTTAACGGCGAAAAGCTTGTCCGCGCTTCGATAATCGCCAACGAGCCGTCAAGATTTTCAAAAATCTATGGCGTCGTTTTAAACCAAGAAGGGAGCAATCTATACGCCTACGCCGCCACCGGCGACACACTGTCAAAATACGACATCAGCAATGTTTACAATCCGGTTTTAATCCAAAAGGCCAAGGACAATACCCGGGATTGGTTTTTACAGGTAAAGAAAACCAACAGCCATATCGCAACCATAGGAGAAAAAGAGGTTAAATTATGGAACTATGATTTGCAGACCGTCAATGGCTTTAAGTTAAGCGAAACTAAAAATTCCAGCATCAATATAAATTTCAGCCCGGATGAGCGTTTTCTGTTTGAAGTCCAGACTAATTTCCAGAATGACGCAGAAAACGATTTTATCAATATCATAGATACCAGAAACCGCCAGAGCGTTGCCAACCAGCAAATTGTTTTAAATGAGATTCACGACCACGAAGTCTATTACGATTCAGCCAAGGGCTTTGCCTATATAGCCGGCGACCGTGTTTTAAAGCAGATAAATACCGTTACGGGCGAGGAAAAAAATTTCCGCCATATTTCCGACAAAGGATATGATGTTGTCGGTATTTCCGGCTCCGGGCATTTCTATTTTTCCGACGGGGTCGGCATTGTAAAAATGGACCACGAATTAAAGCCGATTGACTGGGTATATACTTACAAGCTGGGAATGGCCAACGGCTGGACAATGGGCATGAAAGCAATCATGCACAACAATAAAGAAACATTAGTCGTATTCAACCACGAAAGCATCGCGGTCTTGAATGATAGCTTGGACTTAATAGCCGACTGGAAATCTACCGACGAGGACCCAAACATACTCGCTGAGATAACCGAGGCGCCTTCGTTATCAATTGATAAAAACAGAGCGTCAAAAAATTCACAAGTATCGTTGCGCGGCGCCGGTTTTCTGCCTAACGAAAGAGTTTCAATAATGTTCGGCAAGTATAAGTTAGTTGGCGCCTCAAAAGAGCCGAAGAAAGATGTTGAGTTAAGTAAAATTATCACAACCGCCGACGGGAACGGCCGGTTTACTAAAATTTTAACCGTGCCGGAAATTCCGGAGAGAGAAAAATCGCCTTATCCAATTGATATTATCGCCGAAGGGCTGACCTCGGGAGTCGGGTATAATTTAGGATTTTTGATTGAATAAATTAATTAGTAATTAGCAATCAGTAACTAGTAATAAGTAATAAAAAAGCACTCCGCTATTGGCGGGGTGTTTTTATTTAAAATTAGTCTAAATATTGACAAAATTTAGAAAATATGCTAACATTTAAAGTTCCTAAAAGGAGCTAATTCCGAATTATTCGGGATAAAATTCTAGCGTTAAAAACGCAGAAGGAGTTCTTATCATGAAGAAAATGTTCCTATCGTTTCTTTTGGCGTTATTGGTTGTTTCGCAGTCGTTTGCCGGTATTTTGAACCGGCCCGGCAACGCGGCCACGGCCCGCGACCTTGGCACCTCCGGCGCCTTTACGGTCGCCGATCCCGAGGGCGCGTCGGCGATATTTTTGAATCCCGCCGCCCTGACAAAGATTGAAGTCTGGGCGTGGGATTTGGGATTAATCGGCCTCACGACCGACTTTTCCTATGACCGCGATTCCGCGCTCGGTGGCGGCAGTTTTAACGCCCGGGATGAGTTTTTCATTATGCCTTACGGCGCAATCGCCTACCGCTGGGAAGACTTTGTTTTCGCCATCGGGATTGACGCGCCCTACGGCATGGCGGCGGACTACGGCGACAGCTTGGGGTTTGACACCTATATGTCATTTACCGATCTGTCAGTCGGCGCGGCCTGGGAGTTAAACGAGTATTTTTCTCTCGGTGCGGCGTTCAAAGTCGCCTACGGGGACGTGGATCTGCGGATGCCGCTTATGGATCCGACCGGAACTATGTTTCTCGGGTTGACAACTACCGAAGCGAACGGATTCGGCTACGGTTTCCAGCTCGGGGCGCTGCTTGATATTGATCCGTTCGCAATCGGGATCGTGTATTCTCCGTCGATAAAAGTCAAAATTGACGGGGACACAAAGTTTCCGACCGCGGTCGGCATTGGCTCGGATGGGATGTCCGCCAATATCTACCAGCCGGAGCGGTTCGGAATCGGCGCCTCTTGGCAGGCGCTGGATGAGTTGAAAGTCGGTTTGTCGTATTTCCGCACCGATTACGGAAAGAACGGCGAGGTGTCGGTTGATTATGATAATCTGCCGACTAACACCATGGATCTTGGCTGGGGAGTAGTCGATGCAGTCCATGCCGGCTTAGAGTATAAGCCGGACGATGTTTGGACACTGCGAACCGGCGCCGGCTGGATGTCGGGAGGTACTCCTGATTATTCACCGCCGTCTATTCCGGACGGGGACGGCTGGATTGTTTCCGGCGGGGTCGGCTGCCGCATCGCCCGCAATACCTATTTGGACGCGGGCATCGGCTATTATTGGGCTGACCGCGACGTATCAGTCAGTCCCAGAAATATCGGCGCCGGGGACATTGAGATGGCAGGTTTTGTCTTCGGCATTGGGATCCGGCAGGAGTTTTAAAACTGCAGGATGAATTACGCCAATTATCGCCTGATTAGAATCCTATTCATAGGAGGAGAATCAGGCGTTTCTTTTTTTATGAATATTGACTTCCCATGCTGCAATGATAATATATAACGTTAATATTTTAACTAAAAAATAATATGAAAAAATCACTAACAATCACAATTATTTCAATCATTATCCTTGCCCTTATCGGTGGCGGCGTATACTTACAATTAACAAGTAACAAGGAACAAGTAACAGATGACCCCAATCAGAATAACGAGCAGGTGGTTAATAATGAAGGAGAGGAGAACGGTGATGTGGAAGAAGAAATAGACACCAGCGACTGGCTAACCTACCGCAACGAGGAGTATGGGTTTGAGTTTAAGTATCCGGCAGAATATACTGCACGAGACATTACAAAATTTATGACAGAAAATTCAAATAATAGACCATGGTATCAGCAACCAGGTTACTTATTGGATTATACAGAAGTTAATAATATAAATTCAAAAAATAAATTATTAATTTTTAAATTATTAAATACCACAAATGAACTACAGATTCAATCATCAGGGGGGTGGGAATTCATTAAGAAGATAAAAGATGAAGTTACGAATAATAATGCAGTAAAGATTTTCGCAATTGATAAAGGTAATCAAGAAATGTATGTTATTTCTAATAATGATAAATCATATGTTTTTTTCTATGATAAAAATAAAGTTGATGACAATTTATTAAATAAAATTATAGCTACTTTAAAGTTTAGTGATTAGATTCTCCAAAATGCCGTAAAGTTTTTTACGGCATGAATAGGGAATTTTGGCCTAGCCGCAGTCTCCCGACCAGCGGAAGGGGACTGCGGCGACAAGAACGCCAATCAAAGCTAATTATTTTATAAACACCATGCTATACTAAAAGAGTATGGCGGTAAGAAATAAAGTTTTTATACCCAATGAAATATATTTTATAACATTCACTATTTTCGGCTGGCAGCCGATATTTTTAGATGATAAGTATTGCGGCTTAGTATATAAGTGGTTTGACTACATGAAAGGTAATTATCAGAACAAAATACACAGCTATGTGATAATGCCAAACCATATCCATTGTTTAATTTTCATCTCCAACAAATCTCCGCATATCAGCAGATTAATCCAAAACGCCAAAAGGTTTCTCGCCTATCAAATTGTAAGTATATTAGAAAAAGAAAAGAATCAGGAATTGCTAAACTATTTTCAACAATACGCTAAAACAAAATATAACGCCAAGCATAAAATTTTTACAGACAGGTATGACTCTCTCATAATCCAGAGCCAAAAATTATTTTTAGAAAAATTAAACTACATCCATAATAATCCCTGCGCCAAGCATTGGAACCTCGCAGACAGTCCGGAAGACTATAAATATTCCAGCGCTTCCAATTACATCAAAGATGAAGGATTATATCCGGTTGATATAATTGGATTTTAATTTTATCGCCGCAGTCCCTTTCAGGAGACTGCGGCTTGGCCAAAATAAATTAGAGCAAGAAAATAATCAGGCATTGCTCCATTATTTTCAAAAATACGCCAGAACAAAATATAACGCCAAGCACAAAGTTTTTACAGACAGGTATGACTCTCTCATAATCCAAAGCCAAAAATTATTTTTAGAAAAATTAAACTACATCCATAATAATCCCTGCGCCAAGCATTGGAACCTCGCAGACAGTCCGGAAGACTATAAATATTCCAGCGCTTCCAATTACATCAAAGATGAAGGATTATATCCGGTTGATATTATTGGATTTTAGTTTTTGTCGCCACAGTCCCCTCCGGGAGACTGCGGCTTGGCCATAAACCAAAACATTGACATTGTATGTTACAATGATAATATATAACGTTAATATTTTAACTAAAAAATAATATGAAAAAATCACTAATAATCACAATTATTTCAATCATTATCCTCGCCTTAATCGGCGGAGGGGCGGTTTGGTATGTAAAAATACAGAAACAGGAAGTTAATCCGCCGGTGGCGGGGAATGAAGATCGGCAATCTGAAATCATAAATCCTAAATCTGAAATTGGCACTTCGGACTGGCTTACTTATCGGAATGAGGAATATGGGTTTGAGGTGAGATATCCGAAGGAGTGGTATTTATACAATTGTAGTAAGGAATATAACAGTCTTTATGTTTTTATGTCAGATGAAAAAAATAATGCAGGTTGTAATACTAATAGAGGTAGAATTAATATAATGAATACTAAAAATGATTATACAAAATCAACAGTCTATTTAAATAAAAATAGTAAATACGAAGTTAAAGACGTTGTTATTGGAAATTTAAAATTAAAACAGGTAGACGGTAGTTTTGAAATCGTAGGGGGTGAGGGGGAACAGATATTATCAGAACCTCAAATGAGGATGATAGAAACATATATACCAAATAATAATGAATTTATTAACTTTACATATTATGAACTATTTAGTTTAAAGGAAGGGGTTGATCATTATAGTTTTAAGATTGATCAAGATTTATCCAATATATATATGCGTGTGTTATCTACATTTCATTTTGATAACGAGCAATAGATTCTCTAGAATGCCGTAAAGTTTTTACGGTATAAATAGGAAATTTATTCCTAGTTAGTTCTTTAAAAATTTTATGCCAAAGATGAAGGCAAGTCAGAACAAGACAAATCGAAAGGATGTGAATCATGATTACCAAAAAGCAGGTTATTGCGCTATTGATCGTGCTATTCGTGCCACTAATGAGCTATAGTGTGACTAATGATGAAATTGCGAATAAAGCGTTAGAGTATAACGGCGTCACATTTAGCACATGGCAACAAGGCCAATGTAAAACGTTTGTGCAGAATGTTGTAAGATGGGCGGGAGGTCCTGAAATAGGAGCAGGATACAAGGAATGTTATGAAATTGCTGGTCGTGAAATCAATTCATCTGAAGCAGTGCGTGGCGATATCATCCAAGTGAGTAGCGATACAAAACCTGAAACTGATGATTCCAAAGTTCATACTGCAATAGTATTGCAGAATTACGGTAGCGGAAATTATCAGGTTGTTGATTCTAATTTTGTACCACCGTACGGTTTAACTGTGGCTATTCACGACTGGAATCCATTAGCAAAGGCATCTGCAGGCTTTTCTCCACATTTTTATCGAGTTGGCGTAGTTCCTATCGGTCTCTACCCCAACGGCACCACCAATCAAGCCATCCTCACCCGCTACAACCAATCTGCTCAAGAAGGCCATCCCCTCGGAGATCCGATTAACAACAATTTCAACGCTCCGCAGGAAGGAACCGAATACGTCCACAATTGGAACGGCGTAATCCTTCAGGATTTCTACGGAGAAAACACTAGATTCTACCACGGCTACACCAGCATTATCCTCAATCCCGAAGGCACTCAAGCCCATCTCCTTAAAGAAGGGTTCTGGGACTGCTACACCAGCAACGACGGTTCTGTTGAATATGGCGCTCCGTTCACTGAAGAGATAACCGCCAGATACGCCAACAGCCCGTTTATCCAAATTGGCGACTACGTCCAAGCGGATAACGAGATTGTCGTGCAGAAATTTCAGCGAGTTGGAACAACTGATTTTACCGGCAAGCGAACGTTGGTTTACAACAAAGCTAGAGGCGGAGATGCTAGACGTTTCCCAGTCGGTGAGTTTTCCATCGGCTCTGACCGTTCGGAAGACGGAGTGCAATGGTACGTTACGGTTGACGATAATCCCGCCAATGACAAGCCATGGCCCAAGGCCGGAGTATTAACTCCAACCGGCAGATGGTTCACCAAAGCCATTAAAGACGGACAGCGCTACAACTTCGTCTGCCATGACAGCTATGGCAACCGCAGATGGGGCGAAGGATTTACCGCTGCCATTACTGAAGGCAACAGCCAATGGGCAGAACCCGGCGG
>JBAZGH010000005.1:0-34318 GCA_041652935.1 Patescibacteria group bacterium
TCCAGATTTGGGTCGCGTAAATCAATCGTGATTATATCAACTTTAAATTCATCGCCCTTGGCCGTAGTAATGGTCGTATATTTATAATAGCTATACTCGTCAATCGATTCATCTAAAACATTCTTGCTGACTAGCGCCAAATCTTTTTTGGTAATGCCTAATCCCTTTTCGCGCATAATGGAAAAAGCATCTTCCGGCCGTCCTAAATAATAACGTTTTTGGTCGGCCGGATTGATATACCAGGCCTCGCCTTTTTCTTCCGCCTGTATAACAATCCGCCCGGATAATCGCTTTGTTAAATTATCATCTATTTGCGCTTCCGTTGTTGTCGCATTTTTATCGTTTGCGATTTTTATACCAGCTACTTGCGGCTGCCCTTTACCGGCCGAAATTTTTATTAAATCTTTATTAGTAATTCCCAGCCCCAGTTCTCGCATAATTTCAAAGGCATCATTGGGCCGGCCTAAATAATACCGTTTTTTGTCTTCCGGATATACATACCAGGCCTCGCCGTTTCGTTCCACATCAAGCAAAATTTTTCCGGACAATCTGTCAGCCGTCGCTCCGGCTCGCGCTAAACTGGGCATTGATAATAGAAAAATAATAATTGTCAAAATTAACTTTTTCATAATAGCATTATAACACAAAACAAAAACCGCTCCAGTTGGAACGATTATTATCAAAATTAAGCGTTAAATGTTAAAAGTTAATTATTGTATTGGAGCGGGTAACGGGAATCGAACCCGTATATCCAGTTTGGAAAACTGGCATAATAACCATTATACTATACCCGCCTACTCCGCCAGCTGGCGGATTCGGCGGGCAGGCCCGCCATAGGCTTTTTATTAAACAAAATTAGTCTAACATAAAGACTCTAAATTGTAAATTCTTTTACTACTCTTTTTACATCTTTTATATTATCCGCTTTCATTAATTTTACCCTTAACTCTTTCGCCCCCTTAAAACCATTAGCATATGCCTTAAAATGCTTTTTCATAATAGCGAAGTTCTTACGGCCGTGAAATAATTTATTAAACAAAACCGCATGTTCAAGCATAATCTTTAATTTTTTCTCCACGTCGTCACCCCCTCGCCCCGTGGGAGAGGGGGATGGGGGTGAGGGATGGGCAAAAAACCACGGCTGGCCGAATACTCCTCTGCCAACCATTATTCCGTCAACGCCGTATTTTTCTGCTTTTGCATAAGCATCTTCCATACTCTCAACATCGCCATTCCCAATAATTAAAGTCTTTTTATTTTTTGCTAATTTCATCACTTTCTTGGCCTCGCTCCAATGCGCTTTGGCTTCTGACATTTCTTTGCGCGTCCGCCAATGAATAGAAATAGCCGCCGGTTCTGCTTCCAGTAATGCCTTAATCCACTTTGTTGTCTCAATTTTATTGTAGCCAATTCTGGTTTTAACTGATACTGGCATTGAACCTGCACCGCGTTTTGTTTCTTTAATAATTTCTTGCGCCAATTTTGGATTTTTCATTAAAGCCGCGCCAGCTCCTTGCTTT
Organism: Patescibacteria group bacterium; assembly: GCA_041652935.1. Lineage (GTDB taxonomy): Bacteria > Patescibacteriota > Patescibacteriia > Patescibacteriales > XYC2-FULL-47-12 > JBAZGH01. The sequence goes on from JBAZGH010000005.1 coordinate 1,521, forward strand.
TCAACTTTTTTGTCCGGACAGCCCATATTAATATCAATTCCATCAAACCTTAATTTTTTAATAATCTTGGCCGCTTGATAAAATTTTTCCGGGTCAGAGCCGAAAACCTGCGCCACAATCGGATGCTCGTTTTTTTTAAATTTTAAATCTAGCAGCATATTCTTATATCCTTTTTCTGAGCACAGCCCATTCACTGAAACAAATTCAGTAAATAAAACATCCGGTTTGCCATACTTAACAAACATCTGCCGAAACGCCTCGTCAGTAACGTCCGCCATAGGTGCTAATGCTAATATTGGTTTTTTTATTTCTCCCCAGAAGCCAAGATTAATATTGTTATTTTTTTTACTTTTCATAAATCTAACACCACCCCTGTCCCATCCTCACATAAGGAGGGGAACTATATTAAGAAATATTATTTATTAAAATTATTATCTATATATCTACAAACTTCTTTTAAATTTTTTAAAACTCCATCTGTATTTAATTTAATATCTTTATTTTTATATCTAATTATATTAAAACCTAATCTTTTTAACTTTTCTTCTCTCAAATAATCTTTATTACTCTGTGCTATATAATTATGAACTTCACCATCTAATTCTACTATCAACTTTAATTTTGGACAATAAAAATCAACTATATAATTTTTAATACTATGTTGTCGTCTGAATTTATACCCCAGCTGTGAATCTTTAATATATTTCCAAAAAAATTCTTCTGCTTTAGTCGCATTATTACGTAAATATTTTCTTTTTTTCTTTTGAATTGATAAATTATGTACTGTTCGCATAAAATAATTTTACATAAACAACTCTAAATTGGCGCGTTCCCCCTCCTCAGCCGAGGAGGGGGCTAGGGGGTGGTGTTGATGACTATAAATCATATCGTCAACATTCTACCTATTTACATTTATTAATCTAAAAAACTAACAAAATTATTTTCTGTTAATCAATTCATCCAACACATGAAATCTCCTCTTTTTCTCTTTCCACTCAATATTATCTTCCATCTTTTCCGCCGCTGTTCCCGGCCTAGGCGAATAACAAGCAATATAGGCGACATTAAAATTAACCTGCTGGCATAAATCAACTGTATTTTGGAATTGCTCTTCAGTCTCGCCCGGAAATCCGACAATAATATCTGTAGTAAATTCTGCCTCGGGAATTTTATCTTTAATTTTTTTAATTAAATTTAAATATTCTACTTGAGTATAATGTCGATTCATTTTTTTCAAAATTTCATCATCCCCCGACTGAACTGGCAAATGAATTTCTCGTTTAATATTTTTATATTTTGCGATCACCTCAATTAATTCGTCTGAAAAATCCCATGGATTAGAAGAGATAAAAGTTATTTTTTTAAAAGGCATCTTAGCAATTTCCTCTAACAAATAAGGAAATAAGGTCGGAATGCGCGCCCGCCCCATACTTTTTACCATAACCGGTTTTACAGTCTGTCCATTTGGCAATTCATATTCTGTTTTTTCATTGTCATTCCGAGCGGAGCGAAGCGGAGCCGAGGAATATAAATTATATCCTTCGACTCGTCCCGACATATGTCGGGACTCGCTCAGGATGACATCCGCTCCGTAAGAATTCACGTTTTGTCCCAAAAGAGTAACTTCTTCGTAACCGGCTTTAATCAAATCTTCCGCTTCTTTTATAATTTCTTCAAATGGCCTAGAAACTTCTTTGCCGCGCGAAAACGGCACAATGCAATAACTGCACATATTATTGCAGCCGTTGCTAATCGGCAGCCAAGCCGTTTTTTTGTCTTTCCGCTTTGGTAAATTATCCCAACCAACTTCATCCATTAGTAAAAACTCATCTACCTCCCTGCTTCGACTTGTCGAAGACAAGGCGAGCGGCATTCTCTCTTTAGCGTACTTTTTCATCTGCCCACTCGGCTCCCGCTCCATCGCGCCGACAAAACAGCCGGTAACGATTATTTTCGGCCGGGGATTCAGTTTAAATAAATTATTTACCAGTCCATAAATCCGGTCTTCCGCCTTTTGCCGCACCATGCAGGTATTTATTATTACCAAATCCGCTTCTTTTTCGCTTTTTGCCAATTCAAAACCGCGGGCTTCATAATATCCCGCCAGCCGTTCGCTGTCCGCGTAATTCATCTGGCAACCGAGAGTTATAATAAAATATTTCATATTTACATAGTCTATTCCATTTTTTTATTTTTTTCAAGAAAACTCTTTTAATAATTTTTGTTCTATTTTATATCCGTTGCAATGTTTCAACATCCCCAAATAAGACTGCAAACCTTGATTAAAATTATCCTCACTGATTATATTATTTTCTAACATTTTCTTTTTGTCCTTCATTTTCTTAAATATTCTGTTTTTAGTTTTTGTCCGCAAAACGCGATGGTCGGCAAAATTAACCATGCCTAAAAAATCAACCCCTGAAGCAAATGTTTTAATAAAAATTTTGTTCGGATGTATTTCTAATTTTAATTCCTTATATAAAAATGTCTGAACAGTCCTAATTTGTCTTTTTAGCCATTGCTCATCTGCCGACAAAATAACAAAATCGTCAGCATAGCGGATATAGTATTTTGCTTTTAGTTTATGTTTTACAAATTGGTCAAATTCATTCATATAAATATTAACTAAAAGTTGTGAGGTTAAATTGCCGAGAGGAAGACCGATGCCGGTTCGGCTCGATGAAAAACTATTTATTATTTTTGTTAACAACTTAATAATATGTTGGTCTGAAATATATTCCCGCAATATATTTATTAAAACCATATGGTCAATATTGGCAAAAAACTTTCTAATGTCGCATTTTAATACCCAGCAGGTGCGCGTGTTATTTTTGCTGGCTTTGTAAAAATAGCTACGGAATTTATTTATAGCCTTGTGCGTTCCTTTATTATTCCGGCAGGAATAAGAGTCAGCGATAAATGTACACTCAAAAAATGGATATAATTTCCGATAAATAGCATGGTGCAATAACCGGTCGCGGACACTGGCTTTATGTATGTCCCTTGGCTTGGGGTCGTTAATTTTAAAAGCTTGATAACTGCCGTGCTTATATGTTAAGCTTTTTAAGTCTTGATACAGGTATATTATATTATTCATTAAATTCAGAGAAAATTCTTGGACATCTTCTCGTGATCGCTTACCTAATAAAAATTCTTTCCACGCTTCAAGTAGGTTTTCAATAGAAATTATATCTTGGTAATTATTATCAAATTTAATCTTCCCCATATGCTATATTCTACCCCCCCCCAGATTTTGCCAGTTCTGCAAAAAATAAAAGAAGCTTATCTGCTTTGGCACAATTATCATCAGACACTGCCAAAAACCCAGCGGTATTCGCTGGGCCAAAAAATTGATAATTTGTTTATTGAAATTATTGAAGCTACCGCTGTTGCGGCTTTTTTGAGTAGGCAGGAAAAACCGCCCTTTGTGCGGCGGGCTATCCAAAAATTAGACGCGCTGAAAATATTATTAATGGTGCTGTGGGAAACGAAAAGTTTAGACAATAAAAAATACGCTGCTTTATCAGCGCCGCTTGAAGAAATCGGCAGAATGCTTGGCGGCTGGAACGGACAGCTTGTAAAACAAAACTCCCCCGGATAAGAGGGAGAAAAAAGTTAGTGGCGAGAGAAGCCGAAGGGTTATTGCCGTTCCAGTCGTTGTCAAGCCAGTTGTAGTTCCAGTTCCACTCGGAGCCGTTGAAATACAGATACAACACGTTCCGATTGCCATTCGGGTTCCGCAGAAAATGTATAAACGCCGCCTGCCCCACCGTCCCTTGAATACTCTCAAGACTGTATCGCATTCGGTATCTAAAATACTCTGGCGTTTACACCAAGTAACTTCATTTTTTGGCTCCATATTCTACACTATCTCAATCCGCCAACTGACGGACGGAGATACTCCGAGAGATATGGTAACCGGGTTCGGTAGTCAACAACCTTAATCGCTGACATGTTCACCTAATACCATTTTTAGTATACAAAAAAAATCAGCTCGCGTCAGTGTGAAAACTAAACGTGAGCTGATAAGTTGCAAGTCCAAGGACTAAGTTCAAAGGTCAAGAAGATCCAAGGCCTTAAGCCCAAAAGACTCAGTTACTTGCGAGAGAAGCCGAAGGGCCATTGCCGTCCCAGCCGTCGTCAAGCCAGAAGAAGTACCAGTGCCACTCGGAGCCGCCGAAATACAGACACAACACGAGCCGAAAGCCATGCGGGTCCCGCAGCCGAAGGCCGAAAAAGTAAATCCGCATTACGCCTTTGCGACGCAATTTTTCCAGCACGCTATTTCCGCGATCGGCCTGGTAGTCCTCCCACAACGAGAGGAATGCCTTACCTCCAAGCTGAATGTTGCCACTGGCTATAGCGCGCTTGAACTTCTCTTCGCCTTTGACCGATGTTTCGCCCTCCTGAAGATGCGTCTCCAATAGAACCTGCTCCCAGTCGATGACCGACAGGTCATCTTCGCGCGTGTCGCGGTCTTCTTTGCCTTCCAGGCCGTTGCCGCTATCTGCGCCTTTCCAAACGGTCCAGCCCGCGCCGATGAATTCCGTTGGGGAGAATGGCTTATCGCACGCAAGCTTGAAGCACTCGTGCACGATTTTTGCAGTACCACGCAAGACCTGCAAAATTGCCGTTAAGTCTCCCTGACGGAGTTTTGTAACATCCTCGGGAGTATATAGCCCGCCGCATCGAAAGCGTCCGCCAATTGATTCATACTGCCAATAGAGTGAATAGAAGACATCGTCTTCTTCCTTTCTGGACCCGTTCCAAACAGAACTCGTCCTGTGCTGTTTATATTTGGCAAAATTTATTTATTTGCCACAGCAGAAAAAAACTAAATTTTAGTCGCTTTCTGCTATGATAAACTCTTTTTTTAAAAACCAATCATTGCCTTTACTATATAAAAATGCTAATGTAAGAGCAATCTTTTAATAAATTATCATAGCAAAATTACCCAAAATGTCAACCTCTAAACTTAAAAAATTAGCTAAAATTACTGAAAAAATAGTAAAACAAATCGTTGCTGAAAATCCAGCCGACGAGCTTTCTTTAATGCGGGCCGACCGCGCTGCCAGCAGGAAATTCAAGCTGGCGCCATTGCCAAAACGGCAAATAGCGCAAACTTATGATACTTTGGTTAAAAGCGGTAAATTAAAAACTAATTCGCAACTATCCCAGCTTTTAAAAGTCCGCGCCGTGCGCACCCTTTCGGGCGTCGCGCCGGTTACAGTTTTAACTAAATATCATCCTTGCCCGGGAAAATGCGTCTATTGCCCGCATGAGCCGGGAATGCCTAAAAGCTACCTATCTAATGAACCAGCTGCTCAACGCGCTAAGGCTTTAAAATTTGACCCATACAAGCAAGTTCAATACCGACTTAGAGCTTTAATTGCTAATGGCCATCAACCAAAAAAAATTGAATTATTAGTCTTAGGCGGTACTTGGTCTGCTTATCCTAAAAAATATCAAAATTGGTTTATTAAGCGTTGTTTTGACGGTGCTAATGAATTTTCTTCTGTCATTCTGAATGAAGCGAAGCGGAATGAAGAATCTAAATCTTCGCGCACTCTTGCAGAAGCGCAGAAAAGAAATGAAAAGGCAAAATATAAGATCATTGGCATTACTCTGGAAACCAGGCCCGATTGGATAACGGAAAAAGAAATTAAACGCCTGCGCGAACTGGGTTGTACTCGAGTTCAATTGGGCGCGCAGATTTTGGATGACAAAATTTTAAAACTTATTAAACGCGGACATACGGTTGCCGATTTAGCGCGCGCGACAAAATTGTTAAAAGACGCCTGTTTTAAAATTGATTATCACATAATGCCGAATCTCCCCGGCTCAACGCCGGCTAAAGACGTTAAAACCGTGGAGCAAATTTTCTCCGACGAACGCTTTAAGCCGGACCAAATTAAAATTTATCCGACTATAGTAAACGAACATGCGCCGCTTTACCAGTGGTATAAACAGGGAAAATATAAGCCCTATTCGTACGCTAAGTTGGTTGATTTAATGATAAAATTAAAAACAACCGTTCCCTATTATTGCCGCATCAACCGCCTTATCCGCGATGTTCCGGCTGAAAGCATTGTAGCCGGCAATAAGATAACAAACCTGCGGCAATTACTTGCCCGCCCTGTCGCAGACTTGGGCGGGTGTAAATGCATTCGTTGCCGTGAGGTGCGCAATCAAAAATCTAAAATCAAAAATTTGAAATCTGAAATTAAATTAGTTATTGATAAATATCCTGCCAGCGGCGGCACCGAATATTTTATTTCCTTTGAATCACCAAAACGCGACATATTATATGCTTTTATCCGGCTACGCATACCACGTAAAGACGCGACTAATCGCGTTTCCACAGAAACGATTTTCCCTGAATTAAAAAACGCGGGTTTAATCCGCGAATTGCATACCTACGGCGCTCTGCAGGCTGTTGGAACAAAATCACAGGGAATCCAACACAAGGGTCTGGGTAAAAAATTAATGGCTGAAGCGGAAAAAATTATCAAAAAAAATAAACTGCAAAAAACAGCAGTTATCTCCGGCGTCGGCGTCCGCGGCTATTACCGTAAACTTGGCTACAAACTTGAGGGGACGTATATGATAAAAAGACTAAAATAATCTATTCCCCCTCGCCCCGCGGGAGAGGGGGTTAGGGGGTGAGGGTTTTTAAAATCTCCACATTCTTCTTATCCGGCCCCTCTCCTTCAAACCCCGGCACCTCTAAAATCCACGGCACATCTTTCATCCGCTTGTCTTTAGCTAAATTTTTAAATCCATTTAAGCCAATATGTCCCTCGCCGATATTTTCGTGCCGGTCATGATGCGAACCGGCAAGCGTCTTGGAATCATTTACGTGAAACGCTGCGATATTTTTAAATCCAACATATTTATCAAGCTCGTCTAAAAATTTTTTCACTCCTGCCGGCGTATATTCGCTTATCATGCCGGATTCAAAAGCGTGCGCCGTATCAATGCAAACGTTTACCAGCCCCGTCGCAGACTTGAGCGGGCTGACTCTTTTTGATTTTATCATTTTCAGCAACTCGCCAATTTCTTCCGCGCTCCGGCCGATACTCTGCCCGCCACCGGCAGTATTTTCCATAATCAATTTTGCTGATCCGCCTTGCCTGCCCGCCTTGTGGCTGGGGGCGGATAGCACCTCTTTTATCCCAGATATTGTCTTCTTCATCGCCTGTTCTCTGGGCTGTTCTTTCCCTGACCCAATATGGAATATTAAACCTTCAGCGCCCAGCATCTCGGCAATCTTAAGATGGTCGCTTAAATTTTTAACCGACTTTTTAAAAATACTTGCGTCGTTGCTGGCTAAATTCACTAAATAGGCCGCGTGCAAAAACACGGCTTTAATATTACTGTCTTTTAAAGCGCTTTTGTATTCTTCAACATCTTTCTTATCCGGCATCTTCGCCCAATAACTTCGCGGCGATGCGCCAAAAATTTGGATGCACTCGGCTCCGATTTCTTCCGCTCTTTTTATGGCATTTTTGTATCCGCCCGCGGCCGATACATGCGCCCCTATTATTGGCATATAATAATTGATGAAATTATAAAATAAGAAGTTTAAAGATAAAAACTTTTAACTTTATGACTTTATGAACTTTTAACTAATTAAGTGCCCCCACTAGGAATCGAACCTAGATTTTAGGATCCGGAATCCTACGTTCTATCCATTAAACTATAGGGGCTATATAATTCTATCCGTTGCCTGCCCGCCCAGCTTGCAAAGCTTGTGGCGGGAACGACGGGCGCATTATTATACACTTTACACTATAAAATATATCTTATAAAGTTAAATTAGCTCACTACAAGGAGGGCAAAATAATGACAGTAAAGACTGATCAAGATATATGCGCTATCTGCGGTGACAGCGGTACTATCAAAGACGGAGAAAGGTGCCCCTCGTGTGAAGGATATAGTTCAAGTAATACGGGCTTATACGGACGCCGAAATGAACCCGTCTGTTTGATTTGCAGAGGATCGGAAGCATTGGGAGAGGGTTGGTGTTTTTGTCACGTGGACACAAATATAATTCACCCCGAAGAAAACGATTCCCGCCTTATAATTGTGGATGGGAGTTGTTTGTGAAAATTCACCCTTGGTTTAATATATAAATTCAACCGAGGGTTTTTATTTTTTAATAATAATTAGATGTCAAAAATTATAAAATCATTAACAATGCCCCGGCAGTAATTAAAGCCGCTCCCAGCCCTACGCTCCATGTTAACTTCTCTGCCAAAAATATAGTGGCAAAAATTACCACAAACACCACGCTTAACCGGTCAAGCGCCGCCACTCCCGAAGCCGGTCCGAACCGCAAAGCAAAAAAATAAAACAGCCAGGAAAACGCTCCGGAAATGCCGGCTAAAACAATAAATAACAACGCTTTGTTATCTATTGAAGACCAAAATTTAAACTTCCCTAGAGCTAATGACACTAAAACCAAAAATGAAGCCATTACTATGCTGCGCACAGTAGTAGCTAATGTGGAATCAATGTTAGAAATGCCAATTTTTCCGAAAATAGCCACTAAAGCCGCAAATACGGCGGATAATAAGGCAAAAATAATCCAGGACATAAATATAATATTATTTAATTATTACTTTTTATTATACCACCCCCCAGGCAAATCTCGCCATCATACAAAACCAGCGACTGCCCCGACGCAATCCCCTCCTGCGCCTTAATAAATTTAATCTCATATTCGTCGTCTAACAATTTAACAATTTGGCAATTTAACAATTTTTGTAAATGCCTAAACCTCGCTTTATACGATTTACTTGTGTTGGGTTCACCTGATATCCAATTTGTCTGATGAATTACAACATCGCACCCCTTTTTACTGTTAACTATTTGTTGTTCACCCACCGTCACCGTATTCTTCTTGATATCTTTCCCAACAACATAACACGGTCTGTCATCAACACCCTTTGCCGTAATCGTAAACCCGTGCCTTTGCCTGATTGTATAAAACACCGCCCCGTCATGTTTGCCGATAATTTCACCATCAACGTTCAGCACATTGCCCGGCTTCGCCTTAATATATTTCTTTAAAAATTCCTTCATTCCCACCTTGCCGACAAAACAAATTCCCTGCGAGTCTTTCTTCTCCGCCGTCGGCAGACCGAATTCTTTCGCCATTTTCCGCACTTCGCTTTTTTTGTACTCGCCAATCGGAAATAAACAATGCTTTAATTGGCTCTGTTTCAACTGCCAAAGGAAGTAAGATTGATCTTTAGTTTTATCAACGCCTTGAAATAATTGAATATTTAATATTGAATATTTAATATTTTTTTCTTTCAAGGATATGCGTTTTATTCTGGCATAATGACCAGTAGCTATATAGTCTGCGCCCCGAGATTTTGCCCATTTCAAAAACGCCCCAAACTTAATTTGAGAGTTGCACATCACATCCGGATTCGGCGTCCGCCCGGCCTTATATTCTCTAACCATATAATCAACCACTTCTTTTTCATATTCATCAGATAAATCTAATTCTTTAAAGGGAATCTCTAATTTCATTGCCACTCGCATTGCGTCTCGCCGATCATTTTTCCATCCACACGGCCCCCATTTCGATTGCCAAATTTTAATAAAAACACCGGCCACATCATGGCCTTGTTCTTTAAGAAGTGCTGCTGCTACACTAGAGTCTACACCGCCTGATAATCCAATAAACACTTTGTATTTCTTGTTTAACTGCTGCATATCTATGCATTACAACATATCTTTTGCCTAAAATCAACTCTTATGTTATATTAAAAAGCTTTCGTTCTTTGAAAAAAATAAAACGGGAGGAAATTGATGGACTGGCAAACAGCATATATGGTAATTGGTTTTTCCCTCGCCTTATACTCGGTCATCGGAAATGACGCCCTGCAGACGCTGGGAACTTTTATGTCATCCAACAAATTTGTCCATTGGTCCCTTTTAGCCCTAATGGCGAGTATTGTAATGGCGGCGACTTTGAGTTACGGCTGGTATGTAAATAATGGCGATTTATCTTATGGGCGCCTTACCGGTATACCTTTGCCCGATGATATGACAATCTGGTATTGTCTGCCGCCGTTAATCCTCGTTTTTTTAACTTATTTTGGATTTCCGGTGAGCACTACTTTTTTGGTCATCAGCGTGTTTGCCAAAAGCGTCATCATCCAGCAAATGATCTTGAAAAGCCTAGTTGGATACGTATTGGCGCTCTTCAGTTCTTATTTTATTTGGCTGGGTTTAAGCCAAATAAGCAAAGAGCATGATGACAGCAGTGAAGACAGGGATGGAATGCATTGGCGGATTGCCCAATGGCTTTCAACTGGATTTTTGTGGAGCTTTTGGCTTAAACAGGATATGGCGAATATCTTCGTCTATTTGCCGAGAAAAATCAGCCAAAACGAACTGCTGTTTATTCTATCGGCGATCACTGCCTGCATCTTTCTCATCTTTCGGCAGGGCGGCGGAAAAATCCAGGAGATCGTAAAAAATAAAACCGGCGTGCATTTCATGCGCAATGCCACATTTATAAATGTGGTAAACGGTTTTATCCTGATGTTCTTTATGCATTACAATACAATACCCATGAGTACTACCTGGGTATTTGTGGGCCTGCTGGCCGGCAGAGAAGCTGCCATAAACCAACTTCATATAAAGCCCAAGAGAAGAAAAATAATTTTCCCGAAGTTAGTGCGCGACTTTTGGAAAATGACGTTTGGGCTGGCAGTCAGCATTGCCACCGCGCTTTTAGTAAGCTATTTTCTTATATGACACAAGGCACGCTAACCACGCGCCTTTTTTATTTTAAAATTTATTATCCCGCCCAAAACGCGAGGCACTTTTATGCCCGGCAAGAATTGGCGAATCAAGGTAAAAGTCTTGCTAGTTAAAAACGCGCAAGAGTATTTTATCGCGCATAGTTCTGTTGCAACAAATCCATACGTAACAAAACAACTTAGTTATGCCTTGCGGCCTCTCTGATATTCCACGGATTAAAAGAATGCGGCCGGCCAATTTTTTAATAGGCCAAAACTTGCCAGGTTAGTGCCCCGTGTTTTGGGCATCACCTTTATATTATACGCTTAAATTGACAGAGCCCCAAAACGCTTTATAATTAATATACTTATTTACGTCATTCCCGCAAGAACGGGAATCTCCTATGAGTTTTAGATTCCCGCTTTCGCGGGAATGACAATAAAATGCCTAAAAACAAGTTAAAAAAATTCGCCGAAATAAAAACTTTTTCCAATGTAATCCGGCCGGCAAAACCGCAAAACATAGACTGGAAAAAGCACTTTGGCAATGACAATCCAATTACCCTGGAACTCGCCTGCGGCAAAGGCGACTATACTTTAGGTTTGGCGCGCATATACCCTAACCGTAATTTTATCGGCATAGACATTAAGGGCGCCCGCCTCTGGAAAGGCGCAAAAACCGCACTGGAAGAAAAACTAGCAAACGTTGCCTTTCTGCGCGCCCGGATTGAAAATTTAGAGAAATATTTTATCCCTGAAAACGTAGAGACGCGATTAATCGCGTCTCTACTTAAAAAATCACAACCCATAATTCCTGAAATTTGGATTACCTTTCCAGACCCTTTCCCCCGCAAACGCGACGCCAAGCGCCGCCTTACCTCGCCTCGCTTTTTGGAAATATATAAAAAAATATTGCAGCCCGGCGGCATAATACATCTGAAAACCGATAATTTAAGCTTCTTTAATTATTCAGTTGAAACCTCCGAAGCTGAAAATTGGCAAATAAAAAAAATTATTAATAATATTTATAGCCTAAAAACTCTACCATTTAATCTGCAAATAAAAACTTTTTACGAAGAACAACATTTAAAAAATAATAAACAAATCCATTATTTAAAAATAAAAAAAGAAGCCCGACTCTAGAGTCGGGCTTCTAAATTATAATCTTTTAAAATTTGTTCAATTTAGGAAGCTTTAAATTTTTATTGGCGATAATCAAATCAAACTTATCTCTTATGTTAAAATCCGCCCACTTATACGGCTTTAAATTAAAATCTAAAATCCGACCGCCCGCTTCTTTAACGAATAAAAGCCCGGCTGCTACATCATATAAATTACACTTTGGCGTATAATAAGCATCAGCTTTACCAGTTCCGACCCATGAACATTCAATGGTGGCCGAACCTATCTTCCTCAGCTCTTTTACCCGGCGATAAATATAATAAAAAATATCGGCCGTTCTTTTTTTATTTTTTTCCCCGCCCTCGCAGGTAACAAAATATGAATTTTTTAATTCTTTTATGCTGGAAACTCTTGCCCTACTTTTATGTCCGCGCTTAAAATCAATAACCCAGGCGCCCTTTCCCCGCCGCGCAAAAAATCTTCTGCCCAAAAAAGAAGCTTCCATTATTCCAAAGACCGGCTCTCCTTTGTGCCACAGCGCTATAGAAACGGTAAAAAAGGGATTATTATTTACAAAATTTCCGGTTCCGTCCAGCGGATCAATTATCCATAAATAATCCGAATGCTTATCAATCATACCGGTCTCCTCGGTAAAAATTGAGTGGATTGGAAAATTCTTCTCAATCCCTTTTTTTATAATATCATCGGCGATATTATCATGGGCGGTCTTAAATCCTTTTGAAGTATTGCGCGCCAAACTATCGTCGGCATTGCCGAAATATTTTAAAAGCTCCCCGCCGGTCTTCTCAGCTGTTTTGACGGCAAAATTAAATTCTTCATTCATAAAATTATGGATAAATATCTATATTATTTACCATTATACCAGAGCCACCCACATGATGCTAATATTATAAATAAAAATAATAAAAATTCCTTGGTTATATTTAGGTGTTCTTTTATATTATTAACTTTCTGATTCTTATCGGCATTTTGAATATTCTCAACAGCGCTGGTGGCTTCTTCGGCTTCAATTTTAATGGCTGAAATTTGCGGCGCATGCGGGTCTATTGGTTTTACATTAAAATTTATAACATTGGAAATTCTGCTTGCCTGGCCCAACGCATTAAAACCAATTGCATAAACAAAATGCGGTCCTAATTTAAGATTCCATATTGACTGGTAAGAAAAATCGTTCTGATTAACATCAAACTCATCAGTTAAAACTCCATCAATGAGAATCTTGACTTTTTTTACTTCATTTAAAACCGAGCCTCTAATATACGGCTGTTTATAATTAGTAAAATTATCTACAACTTCAAGCAATGCCGGCGGAGTAACCAATAAATCATCACGGCCTGTAAATCCCCCGTCAGCCACCGCATTTAAACAAAACAAAAAGCATCCGCAAGCGATGCTTAAAATTATTCCCCCTCTCATTATGAGAGTCTTTTTCATAGTCAGCTAACCTTATCTAATATATCAATCTCTCACAAGAGGAAAAGATGTGAAAAACATAATGACTTTATGGACTTTTGACTTTACGGACTTTACGGACTCACAAGATATCCTTAAAATGCTCAATCTTCGCCGATTTAGTGGCTTTATTTATAAAAATCGTTATTAAATCGCAGCGCGGCTCCCGATGCCACAGCTTATATTTATCCAGATATTTTTGGATTGCCTGATTTAACCGCTGTTGTTTCACTCCCGCCACCGCCTCGCTTCCATCACCGTAATACTGCGATATTCTTGTTTTCACCTCCACAAAAACTAAAACATCGCCCTCTTCGGCGATGATGTCAATCTCTTCATAACTGATTTTGCAGTTTCTCTCTATTATCTTATATCCGCGTTTTCTCAAAAAATCACACGCTAACTGTTCGCCAAAATTTCCTATTTTTTTATTATTGTTTAGCATTATAGCATTATCCATTCCGGCTTAAAAATCAGCAAAATGCCAATTAACAAAATAATGATTCCTCCGATTAAATTAGCGGCCCGGACATATCTTTTGGAAATACCGGTTACCTGCAGAGTCAGCATGGCCGCTATGAATATCGCCAAATCATCAATAATATACATGAAAATATATACCAGCATATATCCATAATATTTCCAGACCGGCAAATTAGCCGCGCTTAAAACCGAAGTATAAATTGCCGGCAAACCGGCTGAACAAACTAATTCAACCATATTAATCATTGCTGCTAATCCGATAATGCCGACAACCGCCAAGCTGAAGCTTTTTGCCTGGATTATATTCTTTATTTTATTAAATATTTTTGTCCTTTTTTCCCCTTCTATAACCTTGCAGGCGCCATTTCTATTTTTATAAAACTCCCTTAAATGGTAAACCCCGCTGGCAATGGCGGTTGCGCCGATTGCTACTCTGATCCAAAAAATAAATCCGATAAATAAAAATAAATTAAGCCAGGCGGCCATAAATAGAAAATATACCAGACCGGAACTTATAATAAAAATCATCCCAATCGCCCACATCCGTTTTTTATTCTGCATACCGAGCAGCATGGAAATTAAAAACAACAGCACCCACATGGCGCAAGGATTAAAGCCGTCAATGAAGCCGATTGCGAGCGACAAACCCAATAAAGACGCTCCACGTAAATTCATTTCGCCAAAAAACGGCAGTTTAATTTTTTCCAGCTGCTGATTGTCGGCGATGCTCCGCGCTGTTTTATCGCCATCGCCTTGATTTTGGCTGCTGTTAATTATTGGACTGATAATATCCGGCGTTTTAGCGGCGTAATGATATTCAACTAATTGCCTTATTCTGGTTCCGGTCGTTTCTTCGTTGATAAAGCCGTTTACCACATTGCCGCTAATAAAAAGGACCGGCACGCCGCTCACTTGCCCTTTAATATCCAGCTCCTGAATAATTTTATTGATTAACTCGGCATTTTCACGGTTATGCCAAACCTCGAAAGACTTTATCTGTAAATAATCATATTCTTTTTCCAATTTTTTTAAAAATATATCTTCATCAGCACAATGCGGGCATTCTTCGCCGTAAAAAAAATAAGCGTTTAACTTGTAATCTTCCTGCAGAGATGCGGACAAATTATCTTGCGCGCCCGCAATGAAAGGAAGGGAAATGAAAAAACAAGAAAGTAAAATTACTTTTTTGATATTTGTTTTAAAATATTGAAGCATATATTATTTATTATTAATTATTTTAATCGCTTTACCGTTGATTAAAGCATCACTGACTTTTTTATAAGCAGACGCTAAAATTCGTTGGAAAGTGCTTTGGGATGTTTTCATTGCGGCAGCGCATTCATTTTGGTCTAAATTCTTAATATTTTTAAGTCGCAATGCTTCTACTTCCTCGGTTGTCAATTCAACCATTACTAAACTGCGCATAGGAATTCCTTGCGGTTTAAAATAGCTAACAATTGGATTAAATTTAATTCGCCGTCCTAATCGCGGTCTACCCGCTAATTGGCGACAATTCTGATTCTTCATATATCTATTATAAATCATAAACAAAAATAGACCAAAAAACTTGATCTAAGCTCAAGCTTTTTAGCCAACTTTTGCCGCTAAATATTATTTAGCAGGCATGTTGCGTCCGCGCCGTCCACGGCCAAGGCCTGAGCCGCGCCGATTGTTTGCGTTTGTCGGAGCATCTTTGTCTTGCCGGCAATTTCCCAAACCTCGTCCGGTCATAGGCCCCCCTCCTTCCGGCCCGGTACCATCTAATCTAGGCATATTTATCACCCCCATTCTATTTTAAGATAATTATATTATGAGTATATACCCATAATTATATTATGTCAAGAGCGCAAAAAAACTGCCTAAAAAAGCAGCTAATAATAGCTTAAATTAAATAAAATTATTTTTTTCTATTTCTAAACAAAAAAACAATTAAAATAATAGTTCCGACGCTTATTAATATATCTGATAAGTTAAAAACCGGCCAAAATCGAAAATTTATATAATCAACCACATAACCATAGCGCAAACGGTCGATTAAATTGCCAAAGGCCCCGGTTATGATAAATATTAAAGCGATTTCCCGCAAACCAAAACTTTTTTTAATGGATTTAAGTAGGTAATAAACTAATAAGCCGATAATGAAAATTATAATCGGAAATGAGATAAATTGAGGCAATGGCAAACTAAATGCAATATTTTCGTTTTTATACAAATCAAAATAAAACCATTTTCTTATAATAGTAACTCTTTGGTTGTATAAAGCGGAAAGCGCCCAAATTTTTAAAAAATGGTCTATGAAAAACAAAAAGAAGGCGCCAAATATAGCGGCGCCAATCTTTATCTCCTTGTTTTTAATTATTTTAAGCATTTTTAAGAACTTTGCAGTTTATTTTTGCAGGCAATACAGGCGCTGGAAACAGGGCGCGCCAATAATCTCTTTTCGCCTATTTCTTTTTTGCAGTATTTACAAATGCCATAGGTGCCGTCTTCAATTCTTTTCAGGGTAGAATCTATGTCTTTCATGTTTTTCTCCAATACATCACTTACCGACAGATTGGTGGAATATATGTCTATTTCCTTAGCATTATCGTCATTAGTTGATCCAATATCATTAAAATTGGGGCGATGTTTTGCCTTAATGTGCTTATCTTCCTTGGTAAAACGATTTAGTTCTGCTTCAATCTCTTTTTTCCTGGCTAAAAGCTCCTTTTTAATTTGCATTAATATCTTTTTGTCCATATTTTTTCAGCTACTATATTCTTTTTAAAATCAATGAATTTTGCCTACTTTATAATATAATAGCTTATTTTTTCATAAAAAACAATACCTTATATTTATAAATTAAAAGAGGCCCTCGCGGGCCCCTCTCAATATTTGAGAAAATAAATTTTTGAGCCTGTTGCGAGAGCCTCATCCCGAAGATTTTGTCCTCTTTCCATTAATGAATAATAGAAACAGGAAATCCCTTCCCTTCAGGATAAAGAGCCTCTTTGCCGACTTCAAGAGTGCACTCCTCTACCATTCTAGTAGTAAAATTCATTTGTATTAGATTTTTTAAATAAATTCTACCTTTGATTTTGTTTTTGTTTTTATCGGCCTATGTCGGCTATGACAGGCCAATGAAGGAACAGTAGAGAAGAAAAACTTGGCGCAAAGATTCTTGATCTTTGAGACAAATTTTTAAAATTGTTAATGTTCACTAATACTAACTTAATAATATCATATATTTGACAACCGGTCAATAAAATTATTGTTAGTTTTTTTAGCGATAATTGTACTAAAATTAAACAAAAAAAATTATCCACAATTCAAAGTCCACAAAACTCTAGACAATAAATATTATTTTTATAAAAGTTATCCACAATTTTGTGGACTTTTAAACATTTATGTTGATAACTAAAGTCTAGAATATTCTGGACTTTTAATATAGTAAAAACAATTTATATCATAAATGAAAGTCCAGAAAAATATGGACTTTAGGATTTAAATAATTATGTAAAATTAAAATATATAATTAACTTCAATAAATATAGGTTTAATTAATAAAAGTCCACTATTATGTAGACTTTTATTAATTATTGAGGTCACGGTGGGAATCGAACCCACGTATAACGGTTTTGCAAACCGTTGCCTTACCGCTTGGCTACGTGACCGTTCTATTTGTCTGCCTGCCAAATCCCGAGTACCTGGGAGATTAGGGGGAATTTTTATCAGGCCGTTGGACCATTGATAGTATAATATCAAAATACTCCTTAAAAGAAAAGAACCCGGGCTTTCGCCTAGGATCCCTTTCTTTTTTAATTTCACATGGGGGATGTATTTAAAAAATTAATTATTAATTATTGGCTCAGCTTCTTTTTCTACGACAACTTCAATACGGGCGCGCCTAACTCCAAAGCTCTTTGATTCTGCCTTGTCCAGCATCCAAACATCAACCCCGTCGGGATAACGAGGATTCATACGGTCGCGGACAACGAAAATACGGTTGCCGAACAGCTCGGGAATACGCACTTTTGTGCCGAATTTTAAAAAGTTCGCCGCAATAGTATCTTCAATGCCGTGCTCGCATACATTAAACATATTCGCGGTCGTGCAGGGGCTGCCATCTGTCTGGCCGGCCTCTGAATTATATGAAGTAATGGTCCTTACACCCCAATCAACAAACTCATAATTATCAGCTGCTAAATAATTTAAATAAGGAGGTGATGTTTCCGCGCCCAAAATGATAAATCCCTCTTCGGAAACTGCCCTATTTTCCAGCATTTTTAATCCTTCTTTTACTAATTCGGTATCAATTTCGCTTAAAACAGCGCCATTTTCCGTAGTAATAACGACTATTTCATCTAAAATCTCATTTTCGCTACTGGCAACTGTTTCATCAGCAAAAACGGGAGTAAGGATGCCTGCGCTAAAGATAATTGTAGAAATCAATATAAAAGCTATTTTTTTAGCAATTTTTAACTTTTTGCCAATAACAAAAGCCTCATTAGAAAATTTAAACAACTTTTGCTGTTTTTCGACAAAAATTGGCTTTTTTATGAATTTTTCTATAAAATTTTGGTAAAATTTCATATTTTTTCGAAAACTGATTAATTTTCGAAATTTTGGTATTTATTTTTAAAACAAAAAAATCCCAACACAATATATAAATGAAGGGATTTTATTATTTTGTATATTACTATTATAGCAGACTGGCCGAAAAAGTCAACCCCATACAATCTATTTTTTATCTAAAACTAGCAATTTTTTATGTTAATAACTAATAAAATTATTATGATTTTTAGATAACTATTTTACTGGGTTAATGGTAAAGGATTGATTTTAACCTAACGTTGCATATATAACATAACACGTATCACATAACAATTATATCGTAAGGCGTTTTACCAAAACCGAAACTATGTGAGGAGATCGGCAAATACCACTGCCCCTTCCTCTTTTTTTATTTTGCATGGTTTGATTATATCACAAAAACCGCCTTACGGCGATTTTAAAATGCGGGAGCGACGAGGCTCGAACTCGCGACCTCTTGCGTGACAGGCAAGCGCTCTAACCAAACTGAGCTACGCCCCCAATTTTGCATTTGGCAAAATTAATTTTCAATTTCTAATTTTCAATTTCCAAAATTAAAAATTATAAAATTAAAAATTTTTATGTCGGGGTGCTGGGACTCGAACCCAGTCTACATGGTCCCAAACCATGCGTGCTAGCCATTGACACTACACCCCGCATTCCCCGACGAAGTCGGGATATATGTGCCGCGAGTGGGAATCGAACCCACACTCCCGAAGGAACAGGATTTTAAGTCCTGCGCGTCTACCAATTCCGCCATCGCGGCATATTTGAGCGGGTAACGGGAATCGAACCCGTATCTCTACCTTGGCAAGGTAATATAATAGCCATTATACGATACCCGCCTTCGCTAAAGCTCCGGCGGGAAAGCCCGCTGTTGCTTTTAGTGTTGGCAAAATTCTGGCGGGACAATCCCGCCATAGGCTTTGTTTATTTTACTTTATTTAATCTTCGGCGATATAAACCCACCATAAACTATAATTTTATATCAAAAAACGTAGTTGGAAACTACGTAGAGTTGTCACGTTTATTATTATACCGACTTTTTCAATTTTGACAAGACTAAATATTACTACTATGGTATATTATTAGTATATGC
The DNA here is from genome assembly GCA_041652935.1 of Patescibacteria group bacterium. GTDB lineage: Bacteria > Patescibacteriota > Patescibacteriia > Patescibacteriales > XYC2-FULL-47-12 > JBAZGH01. Next base: position 21,033 of record JBAZGH010000005.1, read on the forward strand.
CAACCTACGGAATAAACAAAAGAGCTAATTTTGACTATGAAATACTGGCTAAATATGAAGCCGGCATTGTTTTAGCCGGTTATGAAGTTAAATCCGTAAAAACCGGGCATATAAGCTTAAAAGGCGCTTTTGTAACGCTGAAAAATAGAGCTAACAAAGATTTGCCGGAGGCATACCTGACTAACTGCCACATTCCTTTATACAAGCATGCGGGCAAAATATTAAATTACGATCCATACAAATCACGCAAGCTATTACTTAAAAAATCAGAAATTAGCCACATATTGGGGAAAAGGCAGGAAAAAGGGTTGACATTAGTGCCGATAAAGGTGTATAATAAAGGCAGTTTGATAAAATTGGAATTTGGAATCGGAAAAGGAAAAAAGAAAGTTGATAAGCGAGAAGACATCAAAAATAAAGATATTGTTAGAAAATTGCAAACAATGAAAAAACAATACTAAACATAAATTAATTCCAAATTACAAAGCTCAAATGACAAATCAAAATTAAATGTCAAATACAAAAATGAAAATATTTGAATTTTAGTATTTGAAATTGATTTGATATTTGGATTTTGATATTTGGAATTTTATTGTATCGGGGATGTTCGGCTTCGATAACATGGAACTTTTTATAATAAGCGAAATGAGCGATGCTATTTAATCTCGCTAATCTAAAATAGCAACCATAAGTGTAAAAAACACTATCGCAAAAGCCAAAGCTGCTTTCAGCATGCCGGTTTTTGCGCCCGTCGCCGCTTAATAGCCGCGACCATCCGCGCCAGCGATGGCCTGCTAGTTGGAATGCGGGTGTTATCTTAGCGGGCTTGAATTAATTATTCGCGCTTAATGATTAATTGACTTTCCTTAGCGCTAGCGCAAAGCATTTTGTCTTATTTTATAGCTTCGCGTGAAATAATAAATAAGAATATTTTCGTAAACTTATTATCAGGAGCATGTTAGACATGGGTTCAATTCCCATCATCTCCACAAAAAATCAATTAAATTGAATATAATAAAAGATTTTGGGTTTCGCGAACGTTAGTGAGCGACCCGCCTAATTGCGTAGCAATATGAGCGGGCAATTCCCATCATCTCCACAGTTCAACTTTTACTGTACGTATTTATAGCGACATCAAACCATTAATTCGAATACTTTATACGGATTTATTCGGATATAGATAAATGCGAATGCCACGAATTTTGTTTAAAAAAACTTTAAATAGAATTCGTGGCATTCGGATAGTTGCACGTCATTTTAGATAAGTATAATGAATTCAAATTAAAGGATCGCTGGCGTTATTAACTCGTACAAACTAATTTCTACTATGCGCAGAACTTACCGCAGACCAAAACCAAAACCAAAAATAGAATTTTACCGGATTAACGAAAGGATTCGCGTTCCTGAAGTGCGCGTAATTACCGAAGACGGAGAACAATTGGGAGTCATGGCAACATCAAAAGCATTAGCAATGGCGCGCGAGCAGGAAGTTGATTTGGTGGAGGTATTTCCCAAAGCCCAGCCGCCGGTTGCTAAAATAACCGATTACGGAAGAATGAAATACCAAAAAGAAAAACAACTGCAAAAACAAAAGGTTGGCCAGAAAAAAGCCGATATTAAGGATATCCGCCTTTCCCTAAGAATTAGCGCCCATGACCTGGAATTTCGGATTAATCAGGCAATAAAATTCCTGGAAAAGGGCCATAAATTAAAAATTGATATTATTTTAAAAGGACGCGAACGGCAGCTTAAGCAAAAGGCGATTGAAATTTTAAATAATTTTATAGCTAAACTAAAAGAAGACGAGAGGTTTACTTTGGTGGAAGAGCAGGCATTGACAAGACAAGCAAATGGTTTTAATATAATACTCGTTAATAAGAAACAATAGTATGCCCAAGATAAAAACCCATAAAGCAACTCAGAAACGCTTTAAAAAAACAAAAAACAAAGTATTGAAAAGAAAAGCCGGACAAGGCCATTTCAACAGCCGAGAAGGGGGAAAAACTACCCGTCAAAAAAGACGTGATGTTGCCGTGTCTGCAACATTAACTAAAACCATAAAACAACTAACTCCATACAACTAGAATTATCAATTACGAATTAAAAATTACAAATTTTAATTTGTAATCGTAACTCATAATTTGTAATTTCTAATTGTTAATTGTTTAATATGTCTAGAGTAAAAAGAGGTACAACTCATGTCAAAAAAAGAAGGAAACTGCTAAAATCAGTAAAGGGTTATAAATGGGGAAGAAAAAATTTAATCCGTCTGGCAAAAACCGCATCCACTAAAGCCGGCGCACACGCTTTTTATGACCGCCGCAAGAAGAAGGGCGATTTCCGCCGCTTATGGCAGATAAAAATAAATGCTTTCGCCAGGGAAAATGGAATTTCTTATTCCCAGCTGATAAATAAATTAAAAATAAATAAAATAGAATTGGACCGAAAAATTTTAGCTGATTTGGCGATTAACAATAAAAAAATTTTAGCCGATCTTATCGCTAAAATAAAATAATCCACTCAAATGAATTTTCTTACTGTTCTACAAACAATAATAGCCGTCGCCTTGATAGTTGTAATTTTACTGCAACAAAAGGGGGCGGGCGCCGGAAGCATGTTCGGCGGAGGTGATTCAGGCAATGTTTTCAGCACTAAAAGAGGAGTAGAAAAAACCCTCTTTAGGGCGACTATTATACTTGCTTTGGCTTTTTTAGCTTTAGCGTTGGCAAATTTAATTGTATAAATTCTCTTATCTAAACACCCATTGTTTAATGGGTAAAATTTTTGTGACTGACTCTTCTTATAATAAGCCGGGATTAAAAATGTTCAGCATTTATAAAAATAAATGCCGTCTATTTTGGCAAAAAATCATAAAAAAGAGAAAAGCGGGCGATAATGACACGGACAAGAAATTAATCAGGTCTCTTAATGAATCAAAAATGCCAAGCATCAACCAATTCAGGTATATCGGCCAATTCCTTTCAAAAAAAGAAAGAAAGATAATTAATGTTTCTTTGGGCGTTATTGCTGTCAGCTTGTTAATTTTATCAGTATCTTTTTATAGAAATAATGTTGAGTTGGTGGCAACTAAGGGTGGCAACTACACAGAAGCGCTAACCGGAAGCCCCAAGCTTATAAACCCGCTATACTCTTCAATTAACACGATAGATAGCGATATTAGTTCGCTTGTTTTTTCCGGGCTGTTAAAAAAAGATAATGACAATAAATTAATTCCTGACTTGGCGGAAAAATTCGAGGTCTCGGAAGACCAAAAAATTTATACTTTTTTTCTTAAAGAAGATATAGTTTGGCATGACGAAACCAATTTCAGCGCCGATGATGTTGTTTTTACTTTTAATGCAATAGGCAATTCAGAATATAAAAGTCCGCTAAAATTAAGCTTTGAGGGAGTTAAAGTTGAAAAAATAGATGAGCAAACAGTAAAATTCATCTTAAATGAGCCCTATGCCGCTTTTCTAGAGCTTTTAACGGTTGGAATAATGCCCGTCAACCTGTGGCAGCAAATTCCGCCGGAAGCGGCTAATTTAGCTGACCTTAATTTAAAACCGATGGGGACCGGCCCCTACAAATTTCAATCCTTGACTAAGGATAAGAACGGCAGCATAAAATCATACGAACTTGAATTAAATAAAGATTACTTTGACAAAAAACCATATATTGAAAAAATAACTTTTAAATTCTCTCCCGTGTTTTCCGAAAGCGTAGCCATGTTAAATGAGGGCAGAGCGGAAGGCATTGATTATTTGCCAAAAGAATACGAGGAAAAAATAAGCAGCCGAAACAGCTATAATTTAAACTATATTTCCCAGCCGCAGTTTACGGCATTATTTTTTAATCAAAATAATTTGGGCGCTCTGAGCGATAAGCGGGTTCGCCAGGCGCTGGCCTATGCCCTTAACAAAGCAGAGATTACAAGCCATCTGCAGGCCGAAGTGATTGATAATCCGGTTTTACCTATGTTTAATGAATATTATAATCCCAATAATTTTAAATATGAATATGACGCAGAAAAAGCCGCTCTGCTTTTGGAAAATGCCGGCTGGAAAGTAGTTGAAGTTAAACCGGTTGAAAATAACGAACAAGACAACCAGGGGGATGGCGAAGGAGAAGACAGCCAAGAAATAGTTGAGCCGACAATTGAACCGGGGCAATGGAGAAAAAAGGGTGATGAATTTTTAATAATAACTATTACAACCGTTGACCAAACAGAATCAGCCCAAGTAGCCGAAGCCATTCAAAACGCTTGGGAAGCTATAAATGTTAAAACTAATTTAAATATCCTGCCGTCCCAATCAATTCAAAATGATGCTATTAAATCAAGGGCTTACCAAATCCTATTATACGGCATTATATTGGGTTCTGACCCGGACCAATACCCATTCTGGCACTCCTCTCAAATAGGCCCGGGGGGACTGAACCTGGCGAATTATAATAATAAAGAAGTTGACGCTTTACTTGAAGACGGACGCATTACCAATAATCAGGAGATAAGAAAAGAAAAATATCTAAAATTCCAAGAATTAATAATCAATGACCTGCCTGCCATATTTCTTTATACGCAAAAATATCCTTACTTGCAATCAAATAAAATCAAGGGGTTTAATACCTCGGCTATAACTCTCCCCAGCGACCGTTTTAATAACGTTGTTAACTGGTACATCAATACAAAAAAGAAGATAGTGTGGTAATTTTATGCATCACGTCGAAGTGGCGGAATCGGTAGACGCGCATGCTTCAGGAGCATGTGAGCGCAAGCTCGTGGAGGTTCAAGTCCTCTCTTCGGCACATTATAGTTTGTAAAACTTAAAAGTTAAAAGTGACAAAGAATGCTATATTCTTGAGGTTTTATATTTTTTAAATCTTACAAATTTTACTCACCTTAATTAATAAAAAATTTTAGAAGTTAAACACTTTATAACTTTTAAACTTTCAACTAAAAAATATGATAACAAAAAGGAGACCGAAACAATTCACTCAAAAATTAAATTCTTCTCATGCCGCTGCTAATAATTCCGGCAAAACAACAGGTATTAAACATGGCTTTAACGTTAAACAAGGCAGTGCCATCTCTACTTATAAGCCAAAAAAACGCTACGCAAATAACTCTAGAAAACCGATAAAATCACACGGGGAAATCAACGACGATAATCTTAAAATATATCCTCTGGGCGGCCAAGAAGAAGTCGGCCGGAATTGCACCGTTTTTGAATATCAAAATGATATCATTATGCTAGATATGGGAATACAGTTTCCAGATGAAGACATGCCGGGAATTGATTATATCATTCCAAATGTCAGCAGCTTGGAAAGTAAAAAACAAAATATTCGCGGCGTTATCTTCTCCCATGGCCATCTAGACCACATCGGCGCGGCGCCGATGCTCTTGGAAAAACTAGGCAACCCGGCAATTATCGGGCGTGATTTGACGCTAGCCATGATTAAACACCGCCAGGAAGATTATAAACGCAATACTGCTAAAAACTTAAAAACTATTTCCATAAAATCGCTTGACCAAAAAATAACTCTAGGAAAATTTAAAATCAGTTTTTTTCAAGTAGAGCATTCCATAGTTGACGCAGTCGGCGTTATTATTCAGACTCCCCATGGAACTATAATACATCCGGGAGACTGGACATTGGAAAATGATCCTGAAGAGGGTTATAGTTTAAACTACGAACATTTATCAAAACTGCCTTCGCCTAAAATTTTAATGCTGGAAAGCTTGGGCATCAGCTATACAAAAACGCCGGTACCGGTGAAAACAACACTGAATAATTTATATAAGTTAATAAATGAAGCTGGGGGTAGGGTAATCATCGGGACTTTTTCTTCCCAGCTGGAACGAATATCAAACCTATTGGAGCATGCTGAAAAATCCGGAAAGAAAGTCGCTTTAGACGGATATAGTATGAAAACTAATGTAAAAATTTCCCAAGAGCTTGGATATATAAAACCGTATAAAAATACGCTGGTTAGCATTGAAGATATAAATAAATATCCCGACAATAAAATAGTTATAATCTGTACTGGCGCTCAGGGAGAAAGCAATGCCGCTTTTGCCCGTATTTTTAACGGCAACCATCGCTTCGTAACCATTAAAAAAAGCGATATTGTAATTTTTTCTTCTTCGGTCATACCCGGAAACGAACGTTCTGTCCAAAAAGTCAAAGACCAAATATATCATTTAACCGACAATGTGGTGCATAGCGATATTATGGATATACATTCTGGCGGACACGCAACTGCGGAAGATATTAAACATGTGTTAAGCCAAATAAAACCGGATTATTTTTTACCGGTTTATGCTAATTACTATATGTTGGTTGAGGCAAAAAAACTGGCTCTGCGGGAAGGTTTTAGGGATGAACAGGTGTTTGTTTTAGAAAACGGCGACCAACTAGAATTTAAAAGGGGGAGCAAGCCAAAATTATACAAAGAAAAAATTAATACCGACTATGTCATGGTTGACGGTTTGGGCATAGGAGATATCTCCGACGTTGTTTTGCGCGACCGGCAGGTTATGTCAGAAGACGGCATGCTGGTGGTCATCGCAACGCTGTACGCTAAAACCCAAAAACTAGTCGGCAATCCCGATATTATATCCCGCGGTTTTATTTACATGAAGGATAATAAGGACTTGGTTGAAAAAACCCGAAAAAAAATACGGGACATTGTCGAAAAAAATGATGCCAGCACGAGAGCAAATGAAGATTTTATTAAAAATAAGCTGCGCAATGAGCTGGGGCAATTTTTATTCCAAAAAACTAAGCGCCGGCCTATGGTTTTGCCGGTAATTATAAAGGTGTAGTTAGCGTAAACTATAAATTTTAAGTTGCACCGCTAAATTGCTTAAATCAGCCGAACATGCTAAAATAAAAAAGACCAGATAGCGGTCTTTTTTATTATATTAATCACTTCATAATACATCCCCCCCATCCTTCGGGATGGGGGGGCGGGGAATGGTGGCATGCCTAAAAATTTTAAAAAAATAGGAATAAATTTACTAATTTTCCTTATTCAGGGTAGCGGTTTTTTAATTAAATTTTTAACACTGGGAATAAATAAATTTTTTATTTTAATAATCAGACCTTTTTATTTTATCACTAAAAAATTATTCGGCCGGATAATAATTAAATTTTATGGCCAATTTATTTTATTAAAATCAAAAATAAAAATCAACAAAAGCCGCCGCGCCCTTAATATCTTAACCAACAACAATACAATTCACGCCACAATTGTTTTAGTAACAATTATTATTTTTCTAATCAATATTACTGTTGGCAGTAAAAAAACCTTAGCTGCCTATGAAACAGCTCCTAAGCCGGCTTTATTCTATTTAATCCAAAGCGAATTTGCCGAGGACCAGGAACTAATCGTGGAAACTTTTGACCAGTCAATGTTTGTTACTCCGGAAGAAGAAAATTATTTAAAAAATTTATCAAGCGTTAAAGTCCAACCGCAAGTTGAGATGCGGGCGGTCGGCGAAGTAGGGCAGGAAAATTCAGAAAATATCGTTCAGGGGGGGAGCGCAGTCGCAAAACCAAGCGTCGCTAAAACAAATAAAATAAAGCGCCCGCGGACATCTATTGTTTACCATGTGGTTCAGCCGAATGAAACCGTCAGCACCATTTCCCAGGAATACGATATCAGCGTCAGCACTATTCTTTGGGAAAATGACTTAAATGCCTATTCTGTTATCCGTCCCGGCGATAAATTGGCAATATTGCCCACCAGCGGTATATCTTATACTGTTGCTAAGGGAGATACTCTTTTAAGCATTGCTAATAAATACGATATTGAAGAAGATGAAATTTCCCAATTCAATAATATGGCCGACAGCAGTTATTTAAAAATAGGGCAAAAATTAATAATACCGGGCGGCGCTAAAAAATATACCGCGCCGGCGCAAACCAGTTATTCCGGTTTAGCGGCGCTTAAAAATTTAGTCGCTCCTCCTTCGGCGGCGGCTGTAGCTGGCAATATGATGAATTGGCCCACAGTCGGACACCGCATTACCCAGTATTATAATTGGAGCCACCATGGCCTTGATATTGCCAATAAAACCGGCACTCCTGTTTATGCGGCTGACGCCGGGGTAGTTGAAATTGCCGGTTGGGGCGCGGGATATGGAAATACGATTGTTATTAACCATGGGGGAGGGAAAAAAACACGCTATGGCCACGCTTCCAAGTTGTTTGTAAAAGTGGGAGATACCGTTGCTAAAGGCCAGACAATTATGGCGATGGGTTCTACCGGATATTCAACCGGGCCGCATCTTCATTTTGAAGTTATAATTAATGGACAAAAATTAAATCCGCTTGACTTTATTAAATAATTTATCTAATATAACGTTTATGCTGCACATTATTTTCGGCTTAATCGGCATGGCAGTCGGCGCGCTGATAACGATTTATTCTGAAAAAATGCTTTCGGCTTTCGGACGAATTCCTATATTTGAAAAATACTTTGGCTTCGAGGGCGGCTCGCGGTTGGGATATAAATTAATAGGCATTTTTATTTTTTTCATTGCCTTGCTGGCTTTTTTTAATCTGCACGAACAATTTCTGCTATGGATTTTATCGCCGATTATAAGGCCGGCAATACGATAATTTTGGGCTCATAGTTCAGCTGGTTAGAATGCCTGCTTTGCAAGCAGGAGGTCGTGGGTTCGAATCCCACTGAGTCCACATAACAAAATAAAAATACCTGCTTTGTTTACCCGCCTACTGCGTAGCAGTTGGGCGGGCAAGCAGGAGGTCGTGGGTTCGAATCCCACTGAGTCCACATAACAAAATAAAAATACCTGCTTTGTTTACCCGCCTACTGCGTAGCAGTTGGGCGGGCAAGCAGGAGGTCGTGGGTTCGAATCCCTTTAGGTCCACCATACTAAAAAAGTTCTGAACAGGCTGATGCCAAGTTCGGAACTTTTTTGTTTTTAGAAAAATATTTGTATATTTGTATTTAATTTGTAATTAGTAGACTATCCCAAATCGTCATCGCGCTAAAAAAACCAAAAAATAAAAATATTAAAAATATTATTAATTTACGCCAAACTTTTGCTTGAAATTTTGATGGTAAAATTTTATAATTCATCCAATTTACCAAGCCAACATGAACAAACATAGCCACCGCATTAATAACTGCTCCTAAAATAATTAGTAACTTTGGATCATAAATATTTAATAAAAACAGAACTATTCCAAAAGCAATCTGCGCCCATAAAAATACGAAGTATATTTTTGATAAATTAACTTTACCGTCAGCTTTGCCGCCCAATTTCTTGAGCGCAAAATTTTCCGACATTATTCTAGAGGTAGAATCCAAAACACCAAGTTGAGTTTGAAACAGCATTACTGCCACCACAAATAAGAACAATGTTCCGGCCCAAGGAACTAATAAGCTGCGCATAGCCACTCCTTCGTTTATTACAAAATTTATTCCTTCACTGTTGGTCGGATTGCCGAAAGCAGTTACATATGCCAACAGCATAAGCAGGCACATTGCCAGTGCGCCTAAAAACCAAAAAATTAATAAATGCTCTAAATTAATCTTCTTCCACCAAGCTTTAAAATTTTCTATATTTTGCTTATTAACCTCAAACTCTTCGCCACTTAATTTAAGCGTTTGCTGTTTGCTGCCCCGGAAAAGGCCGGCTATTTTCTGCGAATATTTTCCCATACCATAACCCTTTTCTCTGATATAAATTGACTGGGTTAAATTTAAATTTCCGCCCGCGCCGGCATAGGCAAAGGCACCGATAAATAAAGCAAAGCTCATTCCGGCCGGCCAGAATAAAAATTCATTGCCAATGCCGACAACTCCCCGACCCATGGCCGCCCAGTCAGTGCCGCGCGCCAGAATAAAAGTTAAAACTAGAATAAAGGGAATTCCTAAAAAAATAATTGTTTTAGTAATTTTTTCCATCATCCCGTAAACAGTCTTGCCAATGCTTAACACTAGTCCGATTAGCAATAAAAACAAAATGGCTGTCCATTTAAAATTAGTCCAGCCAAGAACAAAAGAAAAAACCTGCGCTGAGGCAGCAATAATGCCCGGCAGTCCAAAACCTAAAAAAGTGGAAATTATGAACCAATAAGCTGTCCATTTCCATAATTTATTCATACCGACAAAAACCGACTCGCCCTTGACTAGGGCGTAGCGTTCTATCTCCATGTTCATAAAAAACTGGAAAGTTATTCCCAATACTGCGCCCCAGACGATTCCCAGCCCGTAGTTAGAACTTAGATAAGGCCAGAGAATTACTTCGCCGGATCCCAGCCCCAGCGCTAAAATAATAAAACTTGGTCCGAGGAGTTTTGCAAGTTTAATTGGTTTGGGGAATATTTTCATAATTATGCTTTATTTTTTATTTATTACTAATATTATTGTACCAAAGTTTTAAAAATTTTCATAAAAATAAAAAACGCATCCTGTTAAGAAGGCGTTTTTTTATCCCTATGCTTTTATTGGGCAACTTGCATTCTGCCCATGCCCCGGCCATGCCCGAAGCCAATTCCTAAATCTTCTTTTATTTGGCGCGCCTCTTCAAACTTTCCTTCCCGCATCAGCTGGTGCGCTTCAACTATAGCCGCAAAATCTTCCTCGGTAACTTCTTCCGCCATTGGCCGGCCGGCCATTAATTCTTTCCAGGCGGCGTAATCATTATTAGCAACCGCATCCATAATAGCTTGGCGGTCTGCATCAGATTCAGCCCCCCGCATCTTATGTTTTTCCATCTTCATATTAAGGCCCAATTCTTCTCTAATTTGTTTTGCCTCGTCAAATTTGCCGTCCTTCATTAATTGATGCATCTCCACAAATCGGCCAAAATTTTCTTCAATAATTTTTTCTGTAATCGGATTATCACCCATTAATTCTTTCCAGGCGGCGTAATCCTGATTATCGATCGCCTCAATCATTGCTTCATGCTGTTCTACATTAAAACGCGAGCCCCTGAATTTATCATTATTATCATTATCACTATCGCCTTGGTAAGCGTAAGTGGCGCCGGCAACGAGGGCGGTAGTAGCAACTACGCCGACTGCGGCCGCTAAATATTTAGTATAATCTTTTTTCATATATTTGCCTCACTTTTGTCATTTTGAGAAGCGTAGTGATAGCGAAGCGGCAAAGAATCTATTAACCTAGCAGATTCTTTACTATATTGGCGCTTAACTCGGGATGACAATTATATTATTAAAATTCGCTTCATTTTCTACTACGCAAGCTGATTTTATTTTCTTTCGTTTTTTATTAGTTTTTTGCTTCCATTGTTCTGAACCCGAACATCGGCCTTATTTCCTCGGCAATAAAAAGAAATTCTGCTTCTCTTTCTCCAGTAATGCTTACAAGCTCATCTTCATCTAATTTTATTATCGGCGGCATTCGGCAATCATCACAAAAAACCGTCCATATTTGTTTATCAAAATCACTTAATTCAAACTTGCTTTCCGCAATTGTTCTGGTTATTTTGCCTGCCAAAATTCCTTTTTCCGGGTTGAACATAATTGCCCGGCGCCCAGGCATTACATCTGGATAGTGGGGGATATGCATCATTGCCCGGCGCTCAATAAATTCTCCGCTTTTAAAACCTTTGTGCCAAGCGACTCCAAAAGATACGCTTACTAGAAATAAAATTGTTAATACTATCGGGAAAGCATATTTATATCCATGTTTGGTATTTTTAAAAACATAGTAAGCGGCCGCGCCAAAAGCAATGAATAAAATAATCCAAAAGTAGGGCAAGCTTACAAAGAAAAATCTGCCGATTCCCCAGCCCAAACGGGGACGAAGCATCCAATCGGTGCTGGTGATATTAAAAATAATTGCCGAAGTTACTATGCTGGCAATAACTACTAACAAAATAACGCCCATCCAAACAAAAATTTGCTTCAATACAAATTGCCAATGTCCCGTCGGCTTTATATCTTCCACTTTAATTTTGTTTAAAATTTTCTCTTTAATATTCATATAGTTTTATATTATCATTCTAAAATGTTAAAATTCTATCTTCATCTTCCCGGTTTCCTTTTTAAACTGTTTTTTAGCTCTATTAATTAAAGTCGCTATCGTGCCGGATGGTTTTTTTAAAATGTCAGAAATTTCTTCATAGGTTTTTTCCTCTAAAAATTTTAATATTAATACTTCACGATATTTTATATCAATTTTTTTCAAAACTTTCTTAATATCATCGTAAATACTTTTATTCTCCACATCTTTATGGATATCCATTTCGGATGCTATATTATCTAAAAATTCATCTATTTCTTCTCCGCCGACAAATTGGGGCTTAGCTTTTTTCTTGCGCCAATTGCTTATTATCTCATTGTGGGCTATCCGGTATATCCAAGACGAAAATTTTAAAGAGGGGTCAAATCCGTTTAAATTTTGGTAAACTTTTATAAAAATATCCTGTAGTAAATCTTCAGTATCTTCATTATTAAGCCCGGCAATCCTTTTAATATAATTAGCTATTTTTTTCTCATAGCGATCAACTATACACGCATAATAATCCTGATTTTTTAAAGCCAGGATGATTAGTTCTTCATCGGATTTTTGGTCGCAATTTTTGTTTAGCTGCATAAAGCTATTATATCTAATACGCTCTTTTTTACAATTTTATTTCGCTCACGCCCGCCCAATCGCGTAATTATTGGCGGATTTCATCTATAAAAAATATTACTTGCAATCACGTAGGATTGACAAAATAATTCAGTATGATATAATACTATCATAATTTAGTTAAATTTACGTTTTTTTGTACTATAAAATTGCGTAAATAAAAGAGTAAATGGATAATCAAAATTCTATGGGTGATCGCCAGATGTTTCAGGGCAACTGGTCATGCTCTGAGTGCGGAGCAGCTATCACCGAATTGCCATTTGAGCCAAATGGCACCTCGCCATTGTATTGCCGTGATTGCCACAGGCAAAAACGCGAAAGCCGTCAAAACAACAATAGAAGTTTTGGCGAGCGCAAAATGTACCAGGGCAACTGGTCATGCTCATCTTGCCAAGCTCCCATTACCGAGCTTCCGTTTGAGCCAAAAGACGATCAATCATTGCTATGCCGTGATTGCTATCGAGCGCAAAGAAACCAATAATTATAATAATTTTCACATATTATAAGTATTACAAAAACCACTGTTATAAAACGGTGGTTTTTGGTTTTTCATTTGACAAAATTATTTAGATGTGCTATTATAACACATAACCTAAAAGACTACCTTTTTCTGTATCAGATTAAAATATCTGGCCTTAAAAACT
>JBAZGH010000006.1:0-30455 GCA_041652935.1 Patescibacteria group bacterium
CGCAAAGCTGGCTGGGAAACGCGCCTGTTAGCGTCGGCGAGTCGGCCTTTGGCGTAGAGCTATTGATTCCGGTTGATGAGTATCAAAAAACCATGCGCTCGGTAAAGTACGCGGTTATGCTGATTGCTTTAACTTTTTTGATTTTCTTTTTTGTAGAGGTGCTAAATAACCGGCGCATCCATCCTATCCAATATATTTTAGTCGGTCTGGCCTTGTGTATTTTTTATTTATTATTGCTTTCCATTTCCGAGCATCTTAATTTTAACCAGGCCTATATTATTTCCAGCCTTGCCACGATATTATTAATCGCGGCTTACGCCAAAAGCGTGTTTAAAAATAACAGGCTGGCGGCTCTGCAGACTTTAATTCTGGTAATTCTTTACGGGTTTATGTATGTATTAATCCAGCTGGAAGACTACGCGTTGTTGATTGGCAGTATTGGATTGTTTGTGGTTTTGGCGATAGTTATGTATTTATCTAGGAAGATTGATTGGTATAACATCAATTAAAAATTGTCAATTACGAATTATTAATTTAAAATAAATAAAAAATTCGTCCCAAGAGGGCGGTTTTTTATTTTTATGCTATAATAAAAGCAATTATTTAAATGCAAAAATATGAAAAAGAATTTTTTAAAGTTAATCATCGCGCTTTTAATACCTCAAATAATCGGCTTGCTCGGCGCGCTAGCCACTACTCCCAATATTGCCGGCTGGTACGCGGGGCTTATCAAACCCGGCTTTAATCCGCCGAACTGGATTTTCGGGCCGGCCTGGACAACCTTATTCCTGCTGATGGGCATTGCCTTGTATTTAATCTGGATTAATAAAAATAAAAACAAGCAGACTGCTTATCTGTTTTTTGCTTTGCAGATAATTTTTAATATCATCTGGTCATGGCTATTTTTTACCCTGCATAATCCGTTATATGCTTTTGTAGAGATTATATTTTTATGGATTTTGATTTTATTAAATATTATTTATTTTTACAAAATTAATAAAATTGCCGGCTGGCTGTTAATTCCGTATATTTTGTGGGTCAGCTTTGCGGCAGCGCTGAATTATTTTATTTTTATTTTAAATTAAGCAGCAGATATTTTGACAGTAATTTTTAGGAACTGTATAATATCATATATGGCATTAACACCCGAACAATTTAATCAGCTTGTTACTAAAGAAGAGCATCAAGTACTAGAGAAAAAGGTTGATGATATGTCAAAAGACATAAAACAAATATTAACAGTAGTTGACGGTATTGCTAAACAACATGAAACTTTTGAAGAAGAAAAGGTTTCTAACCAAGCCGCGCACGATAGAATGCAGGGCGATATTAGCATGCTTAAAAAACACGCAGGCATGCTTGCCCCGCAATAGCGTGGGCCAGCTTAAATAGGATTATAATTATAGATGGAAAAATTTCGCCCTTTCGGGCGATTTTTTGTTTGCCTCGCCGACATAGGCGGGGTATACTTAAATTATGTTTAGCTTTAAGCCAAAAGAAAAATATCCCGGGCAGTACGAACACATTGCTTTTATAGCCGCTTTGGCCGGCAAGGGCGTAAACGGGTTGCTGGAAATAATCGGCGGGGTTATTTTAATTTTCATTAATCCGGCTTTCGCGCGCGGCCTGATTTTTAAACTGACCCAGTTTGAACTTACCGAAGACCCGGCGGATTTAGTCGCCAATTACCTGGTTAAGGCGGCTGAAAGATTTTCGGTAAGCGCGCAGGTGTTTGGCGCGGTGTTTTTGCTGTCGCACGGAATTATAAAAATAGTTTTGTTAGTGGCGTTGTTTAAAAAAAAGCTTTGGGCCTATCCGCTGGCCTCTGCCGTGTTCAGTTTGTTCGTAGTTTACCAGAGCTACCGTTTTTATCTCTACCGCTCGCCGGAATTGATTTTATTAAATATCATTGATATTATAATTATTGTTTTAACCTGCTTTGAGTATCGGCGGCTGCGCCGGGGGGCGAGGAAAAAAGAAAATAATTAATTAAAACCTATGTCCCACGACATTGAATCAGACTACAAAGAAGAATACGGGAACGAAGATTTACAGTGCCGGCTCTGCAAATGCTATCAAGGCGGCTACTGCAAGGAACTGGAGCAGGAGGTCCCGCCCGTCGCCCACTGCGATTTTTTCAGTTCAAGGGATTAAAAAAGAAAATATGGCAGATCAACAAAACAAACTAGTTATTTTTCAGAATAAAAAAATTCGTCGTATTTGGCATAATGACGAATGGTTTTATTCAGTGGTTGATATTGTGGAAGTTTTAACGGATAGCCCTACTCCGAGGCAATATTGGGGGAAAGTAAAACAGCGGGAATTTGTCGATATCCAGTCGTACCCAATTTGGGTACAACTGAAGTTGCTAAGCGCCGACGGTAAAAAATATGCCACCGACTGTGTTAATACAAAAAGCGCTTTTCGTTTAATTCAGTCCATTCCTTCGCCAAAAGCCGAACCTTTTAAGCTATGGTTAGCGCAAGTCGGGAAAGAAAGGCTTGATGAAATTGAGAATCCGGAATTGGCCCAAGAGCGGATGAAAGAATTGTATGAGCAAAAGGGATATCCAAAAGATTGGATTGATAAGCGATTACGAGGAATGGCTATTCGCCAAAATTTAACTGATGAATGGAAAAACAGGAATATTATTAGCCGGAAAGATTATGCGATTTTAACAGCTGAGATTTCTAAGGCGACCTTTGGAATGACGCCGGGCGAATATCAAAAATTTAAAGGGTTGAAAAGAGAAAATTTACGGGATCATATGAATGATTTAGAATTAATTTTTACTATGCTTGGCGAAAAAGTTACTACGGAAATTTCCAAAAAAGAAAAACCTAAAGGCATGTTAAAAAATTGTAATGTAGCAAAGCGTGGCGGAAGTGTAGCGGGAAAGGCAAGAAAAGAGACCGAAAAAGAACTTAATAGAAGCGTGATTTCAAAAGAAAATTATTTGCCTCGCTCGCCTCGCTTGCGCTTCGGCGAAGCGGGCCGGCAGACAGATTTGTTGCCAGAGAAAACCGTAAAAAGATTAAAAAAATAAATAAAACTCCATATTACGCGGTATTATGGCAATCCCGCCCGTCGCCCACTGCGATTTTTTCAGTTCAAGGGATTAAAAAGACGTAAGCCTTAAGTTTTAAGCTGTAAGTTTTAGTAAAAAAATTATGAACAAAAAAGATAACAGAAATATGCATATCTTAAATTTTATTTATACCAAAACCGAAGAGAAAAAACGGCTGCTGGATATTTATGATGAATACCAGTGGTTTCTTGATAATAATTTTCCGGTTATTTTGCCAAAATTTTATGCCAGTTTATACAAAAAATGCGGCGGCGACAAAAAATTGTTTGCCCGGGAAGCGAGCAGGGAGCTGGATAAAATTTATGCCAGCGATATTTACCGGCAAAAATTCTTTAAAATAAAAGATAACTGGCGGGGAATTGAGGCGGAAGTTTTTGATGCTTTAAAAAAATTAAAATTAAAAGCCGAGAATAAATATATCTGCAATATTTCCCTGTACGGGCCCGAGGGGCAGTTTCAGCGTCCGAATATTATTAATTTGCGGGCGAACGCAAAAAAAGACATCAGAACAGCAAACGAAACTATCGTCCATGAGCTGATTCATCTTTTAATTTATAATAAAGTTAAAAGAATGAAATTAAGTTATGAAAAAACCGAAGGCCTGGTTGATTCGTTTTTTACCAAAGTCGAGTTAAAGCGTATTTTTCCGAGGTACAAAAAGCAGAGCATTATAAAATATTAATAAACACATAAAAACATCGGTTTAAATTAAACCGGTGTTTTTTATATTATGATTATTGATTTTTTTATCCTTCCAGTTTTTTGTAGACCTGCCGTTTATACATAACCGCTCCGCCAAAGGCCCAGAGGAAGGCGATTAGGCCGAGGACCCAACCGATAAAGGGGATGGCAAAGATGAGGACGGCGAGGATAATGCCGATTACGGCCTGCCAGTAAAGGGATATTTTCCATTTCAGCCATTTCGCCAGCAGCGCGCCGACGGCGATTCCGGTCAGGACT
This sequence comes from Patescibacteria group bacterium, assembly GCA_041652935.1. Taxonomy (GTDB): domain Bacteria; phylum Patescibacteriota; class Patescibacteriia; order Patescibacteriales; family XYC2-FULL-47-12; genus JBAZGH01. The sequence continues at coordinate 4,049 of JBAZGH010000006.1, forward strand.
TTTACAAGGCCGCACATGGCGATAAAGAGGACAAGGGCGAGGATTCCTATGGGAATGCCGATAACGGTTATTAAAAGCAATACAATAATAATCGGGGTTAAAATTACCGCGACCAGGCCGAGGCCGATTGAGGCGGCCGGCTTTTTAAACATAACTTCCAGCGCCGCGGCGGTATTCTTCGGGAAGAGGAAGACCAAAACCATGGCGATTATTAAGCCGCCCAGGATGCTCCAGATAGAAAACCAAATAGGGAAGGTTTTCAGCATTTCTTTGCCTGATTTCGGCTCATGCTTTTTTACTTCTTTTATAATAGTTTCTCCGCCTATGCTGGCGCCGTCGCTGACAGTCGCCTCCGCCCCTTCATAATAAGAGAGATTTCCGCCGATTATTGTTCCGGCGCGCAGGGTTACGGCCGGGCCGTTTTTCTGATTTTTCCGATTTTCGCCGTAAAAGATGACGTCGCCGGCGACTTTATTGTTTAAAAGCAGGGAAGCGCCGAAGAACTGCAGGTCGCCGTTAATCGGGCCGTCCGCGCGCATGGAGGCGCCGAAAGCGAGGACGTTGCTGCCGATTGAGGCGCCGTTGTTTACGTTAATGGCCGAGCCGAAGGCGGTTAAGCCGCCGCCGACGTTTCCGTTAACGGATAGTTCAGAGGAGGCCGCGCGCACGTCGCCCTTAACGTCGCCGTTGACGGTTATGGAAGAGCCGGCGCAAAGAACGTCGCCGTTGACCGTGCCGTTGACCGTAATAGTGGAGCCGGCGCAGAAAACATCGCCGTTGACCGTGCCGTCGACGACAACCTGCGTTCCGGCGGCATAGAGGTTTCCGTTTACAGTTTCGCCGGATTCCACGATAATATTGTTTCCGTTTTTGACGTCAAAGGCGCGGACAGCGGTTACGGGGAGCATTATCAGCGCCGCGAGCGCCGCAATACCCAGAAAGAGTTTCCATTTTTTCATAGGAGAGTTTGATTAATAAATAAAAAGTTATCTATATTATACACGTTTTATGGGAGTTATGGCAATGGTGTGGTAATTTTAAAATAAAAAAAGGCCGCGAAGGTTGTTCCCGAATAGGATAAACCTCGCGGCGGTTGCGATCAAACGAATATGTTGGCTTACATAAATTTCGCCAGCAGCTCCTCCTGCGAATGCGGGCTGAGGAGGGCGGGAGGGATATCGAGCGGAGTAAAGGCGCCAACTTTACCGTCAGTTGCCAGGCGGTGGGCGGCGCGGGCGTGCGCGACGAGAATGCCGGCAGTTCCTTCCGGATTGCTGGCCCAGTTGCAGCTGTATTTTATTACAGCCGAGTTGCCCGGGCTGGTTTCGCCGGCGGCGATGACGATGCCGTCGTGGGGCATGCTGGCGTAATCGCGGTCGAGCTCCTCCTGCGTGACGAATTTCACGGTCGTCTCGTAGGGGGCGAAGTAGTTCGGCATTTCTTTAATTTGCCGCTCCACTTCGGCCGCGTCGGCGCCGTCCTTAAGAACCACATAGCAGACCCGATAATTTTGCACAGCCATCGTCTTTCCCATTGCCCCAACCACGGGAAAATCAGTAAGCCGAAGAAAAAACTCGAGCCCAAAAATACGGGGCCAACAAGGCCGCTGGCTACGAAAACATTGCCAATAATAGAAAGAAGGGGGTATCGTGATGTGTATCATTGCTGATTTTTCAGATATATTGGGCGAGCAAACGAATTTACATACCCAGATTACGGACTGAAGTTCAGAGTAATACAGTAGTAGAGCATTTTTGCCTTGGTTAACGCCTCGGCTTTTTTATTTTTTCCAATGTGTTAAAATAAAGACAATTTAATAATTTAACAAAGGCAAAAAATATGAAAAAAACTATTATTGAAATTATTATTACTTTAGCGGTTATCGGAGCTGTCATCGCCGGATATTGCTATTGGCCAAAAGGAGAGGGCGGAACCGACTTAGGGGGAGTCGCGCTTAACGGCTTTGAGGATAATCAAGAATTTACCACAGAGGAGACGCCCAATAAAGAAGCAGAACAGGACAATAAAGAAATAGCGGATAAATCTGATTTAATTCAGGTTTACTCTCCACAGGCAGGACAGATTATTTCTTCGCCGCTGATGATTTACGGCCAGGCAAGAGGGAACTGGTATTTTGAGGGGGACTTTCCGGTTGTTTTAACCGACTGGGACGGAAAAATAATAGGGCAGGGGCACGCGACCGCCCAGGGGGAATGGATGACGGAAGAGTTTGTGCCTTTTTCCGCCGAACTTGAATTTATAGCGCCGACGCTGCGCGATAATGGAACTTTAATTTTAAGAAAAGACAATCCGTCCGGGTTGCCGGAGAATGACGACGCGCTGGAGATTCCGGTTTTATTTAAAACAGAAAAGGTCATTTCCCTGGAGGAGAATTTGAGAAAGATGCTCGCGGCTGAGCATAATTGGGATATTAATTTAATGGAGGTAAATATCAGCCAGATGTCCGACAACCATGCCCGCGGCGGAGTTATGTTTTTTGCCAAAGAAAACGGCGAGCCGGGAGAGGGCGGTTATCTTTACGCCAGCGATATTAATGGGGAGTGGGAAATTGTCGCGCAGGGGAATGGGCAGATATCATGCGAGTTACTTGATGAATATAATTTTCCCGAGGACATGAAAGACCAGTGCAGTTAAATAAGGCATAATTGACAAAAATTAACTTCTTGTGTATTATAAAAAATAAAAAAGGAGCAATTGCGATGAAAGTAAAGCCATTTTTGTTCATTTTTACAATCGCCGTTTTTTTTCTAATCTTCATAAGTGCTTGCGCCACGTCCGGCCATTTTTCAAAAGATGGCGCCGCAGATGGCGCTGTTTACGAGCCGCGGAGGTTGACGGGGATGCAATATATCACTACCTTTGACGGGGTAGAGGTGTATTCCCTGGATGGCAGGCGCATTTGGCGCTTCAGGCCCGGAGAACCGGCGCCGCTGAAGGAAAAACCATACGGTATTCTTGAGAGGTAAACCGCTTATTTTGGGCGGTTTTTTATTTTTTAACATTTAATAGCTTATTTTTTAAGGAATAAAATAAAAAGAGCGCCGGCAAATGATGCGGGCGCTTTTCAATTCCACGTGATGTTTGCCTCTTCCGGCATAGGATGGACAGTTTCCCAATGCCGTTGCCGATATGCTCCCGCGTACATGTGAATCCATTCAAGCTGGAAGGCCCGACCCAAATCCCCAATTATCTCATCCTCGCTTTTTCCAAAGCCATCGGCTATATCAGCGAACGACAACCCGGCTTCTGCCAGTATCTGATAGATTTTTTCCATCTCCAGCCAGGCATGGCGCCGGATTTCCTCTGTTTGGGCCGCATTAAACATCGTGGAAATGTGATAGACTAATACGGAGAAAGAGCGGTTATTACACATAGCTCAACCTCCTTTGGTAAGTCGCTGATTATATTATAACCCTTGGATAAAATTATAAAAGTTGATAAATCGCGGCTCGTAATTTTGTGTTTTAAAAAATAACGGTTATAATAGTGTTAATAAAAATTAATAAAAATCGCTCCCGACAAGGAGTGATTTTACATATTCAATATGGCAAAAGTTTTACCATCCATTACGACGACCAGTGTTTATGGGAGAGATTGGAGGGAATATTTTAAAGAAGCAGAAAAATTAAATTTAAAAGAAGTTGCTTTTTTTCCGACTTGCTTAAAAAGCAAAAGCGCAAGGGAGGAGGCGTATAAATTATTTGAGAATTCACCGATTAAGAACATCCCATTTGTCCACTTAAGGAACGATATGGACATTAGCGAAGTTGAGTATTTTATAAACAAATGGCAAACCAAAGCTTTTAATATCCACTCAAAAAAAGAGCATGCGCAGAAACATGACTTGGGAAAATATAAGAAAATTATTTATGTAGAAAATCATCCGCCCTTTTGTGTTCAGGATAAAGACCATATAAAAAGAGAGATAAAATTAATAAAAGAATATGGAGGAATCTGCCTGGATGCGTCCCACCTTGAGAGCGATCGGCTTGAGGGGCGCTCTCATTATGAAGAATTTATTAAGTTATTAAAAAAATATAAATGCGGTTGCTGGCACGCGAGCGCGATTTATAATCAAAAATCTTATGATTCCGACCAGGACGCAATGCGGTTTGATCATCATATATATAAAAATTTAAGCGATTTTGATTATTTAAAAAGATATGAAGAGTTTTTACCCGAGTTCATGGCTTTGGAAGTAGAGAATACTTTGGCGGAGCAATTAGAAGCAAAAAAATATATTGAAAAATTATTCGGCATCAGTTAGTGCCGAATTTTTTATTTTATGTTATAATATAATAAATGTGAATAACTTAATTTTAAATATATTATAAATTAAAGGGGGCCCTTGCCTTGCCGGTTAAAATTTTAGCAGGCAAAAAAGGGAAAATTTATGAGCAAGAAAAAATCTCAATTAGCAAACCTCCCATTATCATTTTGGGTACTAATGCTGCTAATAGTGTTAAGCATGTCATGTTTTGTTTTTTTGATGGATGAGGCAAACCGCGATGCTTTACACAACGGTAAGAACGGAATAGAGGGCGCTAAGATGACTACCGCCACCGCGGCGCTACAGGAACTTTATGACCGCTCCCAGCGGGGAGAAATTTCCGTCGCTTACGCAAAATTAGTCGGCGCTGATATTATAGAAGGCGCGGAACTTTGCGCTGAGACTATGGAGGGGGAAGCGGTTGTAGCATGCCCGGATAGCGCTCAGCCGAGAATTAATATGAATTCAGCAGATTTTGAGCCGTTTAGCTGGGTGATTATGGGAACAGGAAAATAATAGCAATGCAATTTTAAGATAGCAAAACACGGAGGTCTTTTCCGTGTTTTTGTTAATATAGAATTAATTTTATACGTTTTAAAACGGTTTGCATTAAAGGTTTGGCGGATTTATAAGTCCGCATTAATAAAATTGAAATATGAATAAAGTTAAAAAAGAATTAAAGAAATACGTTGATTTGGAAAAGGCGAAGATACTGCAAAGATTTTTTAAAACCGGAAAAGGCGAATACGGAGCAGGAGATGTTTTTATTGGCGTAACCGTGCCCAATATAAGAAAAGTTGCAAAAAAATTTCAAACGATGCAATTGAAAGAAGTTGAATTATTATTGCATTCAAAAATACACGAAGAAAGATTGTGCGCGGCATTAATTTTAGTTGAAAAATTCGAGCAGGGAAGCGAAGCTGAAAAACAAAAAATTTATAAGCTATATTTAAAAAATGCCAAACATATTAATAATTGGGACTTAGTCGATTTATCGGCGCCAAAAATAACGGGAGCTTATTTATTAGAAAAGAACAGGGATGTTTTATATAAGTTGGCGCACTCTAAAAATCTTTGGAAAAAGCGGATTGCGATTTTATCAACTTACGCTTTTATCAGGGAAAATCAATTCAAGGATACGCTTGAAATTTCTAAAATTTTATTAAACGACAAACATGATTTAATGCATAAGGCGGTTGGCTGGATGTTGCGCGAGGTTGGCAACCGGGACAGGGAAGTCGAGGAAAAATTTTTGAAAAAGTATTATAAGAAAATGCCGCGGACAATGCTGCGTTATACGATTGAAAAATTTCCAGAAGAGTTGAGACAGGAGTATTTAAAAAGTTCTAAGTTCTAAGCTATAAGTTTTAAATATTACACTAGAACTTTAGGGCTTAGAACTGTTATAGCTGATAATATATGTTCAAATACAAAATTATTTTTTTTATATTATTATTTTTTTCATTGCCGGCGATTGCGCGCGCCCAGCATTTCGGCGCGGAATATTTTGACGATCCGGTAAATTTTTATTTCCAAATTGGGGATGTTGACGATGACGGAGATCCAGAATGGCTTAAAAGCGGCGGGGGAGAGGTAAGGGGCGAGCTTGTTTTAGGGGATAAGGACCCGCGGATGATTATTGCTGATATTATCAATATAATCTTAGGTTTTCTAGGAATTATTAGCTTAATTATAATTATCAGCGCCGGATTCAAGTGGATGCTTTCAAGCGGGAACGAAGACCAAGCGAACGCCGCCAAGAAGATGCTTTGGTCGGGCGTAATCGGCTTAATTTTAGTTTTATCCAGTTATGGGATCGCCAGGTTTTTGATAAACGCGATTGCGCAAACCGTAAACAGTAACTAGTAATCAGTAACTAGAGAACAAGTTACTGGTTACTATCGTAAGTTTGACTTTTTTACGTAAAATTGTAGTATAAATAATATTAAACACAAAAGCCAAAGAAAAGGAGACAAAGAGGTGAAAAAAAAGACGCATCTAAATCAGCGCTTGGCCACTATCAGAAAAAGAATGAGGAAGGGCAAAGCTGCTGAGTGGGAAATCGAATTCCGCCGAGCGTTCATAAGTGTTCGCGGCAGCAAAAGATCAACGGCGGAAATTCTGGGTGAGATTCGCAAAGCGAGAGGCGGTTCTACTCTCCGCTATATTCGTTGATTTCGCACGCGTTACTCATGGCCCATAGTTTTTTTAATTATGGGTCTTTTTATATAAATTATATTATGAATAATTTATTTGCAGTCTACAAACCAAAAGGGCCGAGCAGTAATCAAATGCTTAATAAAATACGCAAACTTTCAGGAACGCGTAAAGTCGGACATGCTGGAACATTAGATCCGTTAGCTAGCGGTGTTTTAGTAGTGGGAATTGGACGAGAAGCAACAAAAAAATTAAGATATATCATGGAAGAAGAAAAAGAATATATTGGAACAGTTAAGTTGGGAGAGACGAGTGAGACGGATGATGAGGAAGGCATTAAGTCGAAAGTCGAAAGTCATAAAGTCGAAAGTCATAAAATTAAAAAAGTCATTGAAAAATTTCAAGGGAAGATTATGCAGGTGCCGCCGGTTTACAGCGCTGTAAAGGTAAAGGGCAAAGAGGCATATAAAAGAGCAAGAAAGGGAGAGAATGTGGAAATGGCGCCGCGGGAGGTCGAAATAAAAGAAATAGAAATTTTAGAATATAAATGGCCTTATTTAAAAATTAAGGTTGTTTGCGGTTCCGGAACTTATATCCGCTCTTTGGCAAGGGATATTGGCGAAAGGTTGGGTGTTGGCGGATATTTGGCAGATTTAGAGAGGATTAGGGTGGGGGATTTCAATAAAAAAGACGCTGTTTGCGAGGATGGCTTGGCGGAATTTTTGGAGATGACAAAATGAGAGAAATATAGTAGAATAAAAATATGAAAATTAAATTATTTTCCTGGTCCGATTTTCTAAGTTTGAGTTTTAATCAGGATGGTTTTTGGAAATTAATAAAAGAATTATGGCGCGACGCTAAGTTGCGGTGGTTTTTATTATCAGCGCTTTTTTTTAATTTAATAATTTGGGCAGCTTCGCTATTTATAAACTTAAAATCACGGGATGAGGTTATCGCTCTGCACCACAATATATATTTCGGCATAACTTTAATCGGCGATCCGAAAAATGTTTATTTTATTCCGTTTATGGGCTTAATGGCGATAATATTCAATTTAATACTGGCAAATATTATAAAAAAAGAAGAGAATGCATTTATGCTGGTATTTTCAGTCTGTTCCCTTATAGTGAATATATTTTTATTCTTAGGGATTACTTCGATTGTTTTAATTAATTTCAGATAACTCTTGCGGATTACGAATAAAGTACGAATATACGAATACAGTATTTGTATATTTGTAAACGATTTGTAATTTATAAGAAACAATAAAGAATAGTAGTATGGATAACTTCAATATCATTAGAATTTTATTTTTAGCCACCATGGCAACTATAGTAGCTATTTCCTGGACTCCTTTATTAACCCATTTTTTATACAAACATAAACTGGGAAAGAGCATCAGGAACACCGGGTCAACTCCGGTATTTAGTAGAATGCATGCTGATAAAAAGGGGACGCCGACTATGGGCGGGCTTATAATCTGGGTAACCGCGTTAGTTTTAGCATTACTGTTTTTTTATTTGGCAAAATGGACAAATATAGAATTTTTTGAACAAATGAATTTTTTAACCCGCAGCCAGACGCTTTTGCCTCTGGGATGTTTGGTGGCGGCGGCAATTGTCGGTTTGTTTGATGATATTTTGGATGTGCGCAGCAACGGCAAGGGCGGGCTAAGAATGAAGCACCGGATTTATATTTATACCCTGATTGCTCTGGTTGGGGCGCTGTGGTTTTATTTTAAACTAGACTGGGATTTGCTACACGTGCCATTTATGGGAAATTACCAGATTGGCTGGTGGTATATACCGATTTTTATCTTCATAATCGTGGCGACCGCTTTTTCCGTAAACGAAATCGACGGGCTGGACGGTTTGTCCGGCGGAACGCTCTTGGCGGCCTTTGCTTCCTACGGCGTGATTGCTTTTATGCAGGGCAGATACGACCTGGCGGCTTTTTGCGGAGTTATTATCGGCGGCTTAATTGCTTTTCTTTGGTTTAATATTAAACCGGCTCGTTTTTATATGGGGGATACCGGCGCTATGTCGCTCGGGGTAACGCTTGGCATAATCGCCATGCTCACTAATCAGGCGTTGTTGCTGCCGATTATTGGATTATTATTTGTGGTTGAATCATTATCAGTAATTTTGCAATGGATATCAAAAAAATTACGTGGTGGAAAAAAAATATTTTTATCTTCTCCAATACACCATCATTTTGAAGCTGCCGGCTGGCCGGAGTATAAAATCGTTATGCGTTTCTGGCTTATCAGCTGCATAACGGCCGCTATTGGAATCACTATATTTTTATTAGATAGCTACAAGTTCTAGAGTTCTAAATTGCCCATGCTAAAAAAGAAAATTACAAAATTAAAAAGACTGTTCGCCAGAAGTAGATTTTTAAGGTTTAGGATGAATTTTTCCGGATTAGTGCGCGAGAAAGCTAACTACCACCAGCCGGATTACCTAATAATCGGAGTTGTTTTTTTTATCGTATGCTTCGGCTTGATAATGCTTTCCTCGGCATCAAGCGCGATTTCTTTTGCTAAATCTGGCTCTACCTACTCCATTTTTAATAACCAGCTTTACGGCATAATATTTGGAATTTTTGCCTTTTTAGTTTTAAGCCGTTTTGATTACCATCGCTTCCGCGATGTGGCGATACTATTATTAGGAGGGTCATTAATTTTATTAATTTTAGTTTTTATACCTTCGTTTTCAGCGGGGTGGGGGCACGCTAAGAGCTGGATCAGTGTTTTCGGTTTTTCCGTACAGCCGTCCGAATTAGTTAAAATAACTTTCTTATTATATTTGGCCGCTTGGGTGGAAAAACGAGGAAGGGATTTATTTGACTTGCACCAGGGAACAATGCCTTTTATTATTTTATTGGGTTTTATCAGCTTTTTAATGCTGATGCAGCCGGACACCGGGACTCTGTTAATTTTACTTTCAATTTCGCTGGTAGTTTATTTTATCGGCGGAGGAAATATAAAACATATAGCGGTAATGGGATTAGTCGGATTTGTTATGCTTTTCTTATTAGTTAAAGTCGCTCCCTATCAAGCAGACCGTTTTCGCTGTTATTTTGACCCGGGTTACAGTCCTGAGGATACCTGCTACCAGGTAAGCCAGTCTTTAATCGCTGCCGGGTCGGGAGGAATTTTGGGCAGAGGATTTGGCAATTCCCGGCAAAAATTCAGGTATCTGCCGGAGGTGCAGGGTGACGCCATATTTCCGATTATTGCCGAAGAGATGGGTTTTATTGTTTCTTCAATTTTGGTTTTGCTGTACGCCCTTTTATTTTATCGCGGATATCTTGTTTCTCGGAGCGCTTCGGATAAATACGGTTCCTTATTGGCGATAGGAATAGTAACATGGTTTTGCGTTCAGGCTTTTATAAATATTTCCGGCATGATAAATTTTTTGCCTATGACCGGCGTGCCGTTGCCTTTCATCAGCTATGGCGGTTCGGCTATGGTCGCGGCTCTGGCAGCGGCGGGGATTTTGGTTAATATATCGAAACAGACTCGTTAGTTAGAAAGTTGAAAGTTAAAAAGTTTATAAAGTTATTATGACAAAAAAAGAGTATTATTAATATGATCAATAATATGAAAACCAAAATATTATTAACCAGTGGCGGTACAGTCGGATCGGTTACGCCGTTATTGGCAATTGTAGATGAACTTAGTAAAAAAGATTTTGAATTTCTGTGGATTGGTACGCGAAAAGGACCGGAAAAAGCAATAATGCAGAAGGAAAAAATTACTTTTAAAAAAATAGCCAGCGGGAAATTAAGGCGCTATTTCTCTCTGCGCAATTTATTTGCGCCATTGTGGATTTTAATAGGTTTTATCCAATCTTTTTTTATTATTCTTAAATTCAGGCCAAGCTGGATAATGACGGCCGGCGGGTTTGTCAGCGTGCCGGTAATATGGGCAGGATGGCTTTTGGGCAAGAAAGTTTTAGTCCACCAGCAGGATGTCCGCGCCGGACTGGCTAATAAATTAATGGCGCCGTTTGCCCATGTCATCACTGTGACTTTTAAAAAATCATTAGACGATTATGGAAAAAAAGCAAAATGGACTGGAAATCCAGCACGAATTATGAATTATGAATTACGAATTACGAATAAAAATAAATTTTTTAATTTGAAATCAAATTTACCAATAGTTTTAATTTTAGGCGGAGGAACGGGCGCTAGGTTCATCAATGATTTAGTTGCTGATAGCATAAAAGAGTTAACGAAAATTTGCCAGATAATTCACATAACCGGCAAAGGCAAACAGCCAAAAATACCGACTAGCGTAAATAATTATAATGGTTATGAATTTTTGCATTACCAACAAATGGCGGAGGCGTACGCGCGGGCGAATTTGGTTATTGCCCGGGCAGGGCTTTCAACAATAACCGAGCTTTCTTATTTAAATAAGTTGTCCATAATAATTCCCATTCCGCGGAGCCATCAGATTGAAAATTCCAGAATTTTGGAACAAAAAAACGCGGCTATTGTTCTAGACCAGCCGGTTCTGGAAAAGACTTTTTTTATAAAAAAAATTAAAGAGCTTTTAGATGATAAAGAATTGCAAAAGCGGTTGAGCGGAAATATTAAAAAGGTAATAAAGAGGGGCGCGGCTGAAGAGATTGCTAAAATCATTAAGGATTAATATTTATGACAAAAATTTCAAAAAATAAAAATATCTACATGGTCGGCATTAAGGGGGTCGGTATGACTCCGGTAGCGCAGATATTGAAATCTATGGGCAAAAATATCTCCGGTTCCGATACTAAGGAGACCTTTTTTACCGATAAAGTTTTAAGGCGAGATAAGATAAAATTCGCCGAAGGTTTCAATGCGCGCAACATACCGAATGATGCGGACCTAGTTATTCATTCCAGTGCTTTTACGGCAGAAAACAACTTGGAAATGGCGGAAATAATAAAACGCGGCATTCCGACGATGACGCAGGCCGAGGCGCTGGCGGAATTATTTAACGCCAAGCGGGGAATCGCGGTCTGCGGTTCGCACGGGAAGACTACGACTTCGGCGCTGCTCGGATTTGTTTTGCGCGAAGCGGGCTTAAAGCCAACAGTGGAAGTTGGCTCATCTGTGCCGCAGTTTAAGGGTAACGCTATCGCCGGTAAAGGCAAATTAATGGTTATTGAGGCGGATGAATACCAAAATAAATTAAAGTTATATAATCCATACGGCGTGCTATTAAATAATATAGATTATGACCACCCGGATTTTTTTAAAACTCGCGTTGCGTATCAGCGCGTCTTTCGTGAATTTGTGCAGAAAGTGCCGAAGAGCGGATTCGTGGTGGCGAATATGGATGACCAAAAAGTTGTTGAGGTTGCGAAAGAGTGCAAGTGTAAGATTATTAGATATGGCGAATTTCAAGAAGGCGCAATATTTAATATTAAATATTTAATATTAAATATTAAAAATGGACGACAGTATTTTAAAATTTGGCATAACAGAAAATCATTAGGGATATTTAATACATTGCTTATCGGCGAGCATAATGTGCGGAACGCGGCGGCGGTGATTGCCACGGCGATGCAACTGGGCGTGCCCGTTGTAAAAATTAAAAAAGCGCTGGCAAAGTTCAGGGGAACGGCGCGGCGGATGGAAGTGTTGGGAAAATACAAAGGCGCGTTATTCATAGACGATTACGCTCATCATCCGACGGAGATAAAAGCCACCTTAAAGGCGGCGCGGCAGAAGTATCCCAACAAGAATATAATTTGCGCTTTTATGCCGCACATGTTCTCACGCACTAAAGCGCTGCTTAATGATTTCGCGAAAAGTTTTAATGATGCTGATGAAATTTTAATTTTGCCGACCTATTCCTCGGCGCGGGAAAACAAAACTTACGAGATAAGTAAAGAATTGGTAAAAAAAATAAACAAAAATGCAAAATATATTTCTTCTATAAAGCAATGCGCTTTGTATTTAAAAAAGTCCGTTAAAAAAGATGACATTGTTATTTTAACGGGGGCGGGGGACACATTCAGGGTGTGGGATGAATTGAAAAAATAATATATTCAGAAGAAGTTTAGAGGTCGGATCCCACCGGTCAGGGGTCCGACCTCTTTTGTAGGAGTTGTAACGTTTTAAGCTAATTTTACGTATTATTTAGTAAGGTGGGGGATAAACCGCCCTTGTTTATATTTTTTGTGTAAAAATTATGGCTAATTTTTGGAAAAAACTATGGATTTTATTAGACCTTTCCCAAAGAAAGCTTAAGTTTTTATTTGTTATTTTAATTATTTTTGAACTATTGAGATTAATTGGTCCTTATTTGCTTAAATTGATTATTGATGAATTGATTAGCTTTAAAATAGAAAAAGTCAGCTTAATTTTAATGATGATAGCGGGGATGTTTTTAAGCGAGCAGATTACCTCGTTGGTAGCATATTTTAAAGATAAGAAAATTTTTGCCATTTTGATTGATATGGAATATTATCTGCCGACCCGGGCGCAGAAGAAACTGGTTTCACTATCGCTCAACTATCATGAAAAGGAAAATACCGGCAATAAAATCAGCAAGATTCAGCGCGGAGTTGATAAAATTTCCGACCTGATGGCTAATATGTGCTGGGAGGTAATACCAACCTTAATCCAACTGGTGGCTACTTTTGCAATCCTTTTGATAGTTGACTGGCGGTTCGGCTTTTTGTTTTTTCTCTTTGCCCCCACATTTATTTGGGTAACCTACAAAGTCAACCGCGGTTTGCATTCGATTAGAGAGCAGCGGCACCGCGATTATGAAGAATCAGCCGGAAAGATGGGAGAGTCAATAATTAACATTAATACGGTCCAATCGTTTGTCCAGGAAAAAAGGGAAGTAAAAGAATACAGTTCCATCCGGGAAATGATTAAAGTAAATGAATTAAAAGAATGGTTCAAGATTTTGCAAGTTAACATCGGGCGGAATTTCATTGTCGATACCGGCCGGATTTCAATCCTCCTGCTGGGAGTATATTTGGTCTGGCATGGGCAGGTAAGCATCGGGACTTTAGTGTTTGTAATTACTTTATCGGAGAAGTCATTTTTTTCCCTTTTCCGCTTGTCCCGCTTTTATGATAAAATTCAGGAAAGCTCGGTCGCGGTTGACCGGTTCATCAACTTGGCCAATGAAAATCCGGATATTAAAAATAAAGCGAACGGGTTAAAGCCGAAAATAATCAGGGGCGAGATTGAGTTTAGGGAAGTTGAATTTACCTATGAAGAAAGCAATGCCAAGGCGCTGGATAATGTCAGCTTTAAGATTGCGGCGGGAACCATCAATGCTTTTGTCGGCCCTTCCGGCGGGGGGAAAACTACGGTAGCGCGGATGATTTACCGGCATTATGACCCGCAGTCCGGAACCGTGTTGTTAGACGGCCGGGATTTGCGCGAATACGACCTGTACGGCTTCCGGCAGTTTATCGCCATCGTGCCGCAGGAGGTGGAAATTTTTAACGCCAGCGTGCAAAGCAATATCGCTTATTCCAATCCCAAAGCGACTCCGGCCGACATCAGGCGCGCCGCCCGCATTGCCAATGCCGAGGAGTTCATTAAGAATTTGAAAAACGGCTACGAAACGGAAGTGGGCGAGCGGGGGATTAAATTATCCGGCGGGCAAAGGCAGAGGATAGGAATCGCCCGGGCGATTTTAGCCGACCCGAAAATTTTAATTTTTGATGAAGCTACTTCCAGTCTGGATTCCCACAGTGAAAAATTAATTCAGGAGGCGATGGAACGCATCAGCAAACAGCGGACTGTTATTATGATTGCCCATCGATTGAGCACTATCCGCAATGCCGACAGAATATTTGTTTTGGAGGACGGCAGATTGGTAGAACGGGGGAGCCACAGCGAGTTGAGCGATGCTAAGAGAGGATTATATGCCCACTTGCTTAAGCTGCAGCAGGAGGGGGATGTTGATTAACAAGCTACAATTATCAAGTAACAAGTTACAATTAATGACGACGAACAAAAAGAAAAAGCCCGCGGATCTCGGATGAGTCCGCGGGTTTTTTGTTCGTGGTTACGCGCCATTCATGGGGCGGGGTGGTACTCTTCCGCCCGATGAGTTCGCCAACATAACTAAATTGCTATTCCGACGACAACTCGGTTCTTCTCGCCGTATTTTCCTCCTGCGAAATTCCTTAACGGCGTTAAGGCACGCCTGGCAGAGAGGAACTCCTTCTTCCTCTCCTGCCGCCACCCTTTCTTCATGACCGAAATTTGAGCACCTGTAGATAACCCCTATTTCTGAATTAGCCATACGGCCTCCTTAACTTGAAGTGCTATCGCCTCACACAAAGAACATATCAGTTTAAGATGTTATTGATAATAATATATATTTATAAATTTGTCAAGTTTTTTTATTATCATAATTTTGCTATAATAATCCCATGGAAATATACCAAAAATTAAAAGAAAAATTAGGAGAAAATTTACAGGAAAATGAAGAAATGAAGCAATATTCAACTTTTAAACTCGGCGGTCCAGCCAAGTATTTTTTTATTGCTAAAAATAAGAGGGATATCGTAAAAGCTGTAAAGGTAGCTAAAGAGTTAAGTCTAGATTTTTTTATTTTAGGCGGAGGAAGCAATATCCTTGTTAGCGATTCCGGTTACAGCGGATTAGTAATTAAAATTGAGAATAGGGAAATTAAGATAAACGGAGAAACAATAAAAGCCGATTCAGGAACGACGCTTGAGAAAGTAACTTCGCTGGCAGCGCAAAACGCGCTAAGCACAATGGAATGGGCGTCCGGAATACCGGGGACTGTCGGCGGAGCAGTGCGAGGCAATGCTGGGGCTTACGGAGCTGATACGAGCAATAATATTTTAGAGGTAGAGGTTTATGACATTGAAAAAGATAGAGTAGTGATAATGGAAAATAGTGAATGCGGATTTGAGTATCGAGAGAGCATTTTTAAAAAAGATAAAAATTTAATTATTTTAGGCGCAGTTTTTCAACTACAAAAGGGCGATAAAGAAGAAATAAAGAGCAAAATATTAGAGAATGCCAAGGCCAGAATCTGCTCCCAGCCGAAATTTCCCAGCGTGGGCTGTAATTTTAAAAATATAATTATAACGCCGGAAATTAAAAAGAAATTAAAAGAAATTATTCCAGAAATTGAAAGTAAAATAAAAGGTGGTAAAATGGGGGCGGCATTATTAATTGATCAAGCTGATTTAAAAGGTCATAAGATCGGCGGCGTTAAAGTAAGCGATGAGCATGCCAATTTTATCGTTAAATTTCAAGAAGACGGTACTGCGCAAAATGTATTTGATTTAATTAATTATGTAAAAAATAAAATAAAAGAAAGGTATGGAATTGAGCTGGAGGAAGAGGTGCAATGTGTTGGATTTACTGGCTGATTAACACAGATATTAGACAGATAAACACGGATCACGGATTAACACAGATGTTATATAAATATTATGGTGAATATTTTGGGAGTGAATATAATAACTGATAGTAAACAGGAGATTCTAAAAAAAATCTCTGGTTTTTTAGACGGCAAAAAAACAAGGCATGCCGTTACTCCGAATCCTGAATTTTTATTAGCAGCCAAGGAAGACGAAGAATTTTTTTATATTTTAAACAAAGCGGATATCGCCATTCCGGACGGAATCGGGCTTGTTTTTGCCGGCTTGTTCATGGGTAAAAAAATAAAAAGGGTTTCGGGCGTTGACTTAATGTATGATATTTGCGCGTTAGCGGAGAAGCAAGATAAAAGCATATTTTTATTGGGGGGAGAAAATAATGCAGCGCATGAAGCAGGATTAAGGTTAAAAGAACTTTATCCGGGCCTAAAAATTGTCGGCGCTGAATCAGGCCTTGCACCGGGCAGCTGGAAAATAGAGAGGGGGCGTTGGATAAAAGGAAAAAATGAAAACCAGCGTCTTATTGAAAAAATAAATAAAGCAAAGCCGGATATAATTTTTGTTGCTTTTGGACAAATGAAACAGGAAAAATGGGCCTGGCACAGCGCGCCTGAAATACCCAGCGTAAAATTAACCATGGGGGTAGGGGGCAGTTTTGACTTTATTGCCGGTAAAATTAGGCGAGCGCCGAAAATTATGCGCGCTGCCGGACTGGAATGGCTATGGAGATTACTGCAAGAGCCGTTTAAACGTTTGCCGCGAATTTATAATGCGGTTGTAGTTTTCCCCTTAGCATTTTTTCGCTGGCGGTTTATAAATCCGCTTCGCTATCGGCCCAATATTGCCTGTTTGTTATATAAACGTGAAAATGATAAAATTAAAATATTAATAGCCGAACGGCGGATACCGGCGGGGCATTGGCAGCTTCCCCAGGGAGGAACTGACGGTGAAAAACTGGAGATTGTCGGAAGCAGAGAATTGCGAGAAGAGGCGGGAACTGACAACTTTAAGCCGATTAAAGTTTTTAAAAATTTGCATAGATATAAATTTGGCGATGAGTTAACTCGAGGCGGAGTAAAATCAAAACAGATTTTAGGATATAAAGGCCAGAAACAAGGATTATTTATCGCCGAGTTTACCGGCAAGGATAAGGATATTACAATAAATTACTGGGACCACAGAAACTGGAAATGGGTGGATGCGGAAAATTTAGTGAAAGAAGTAGATACGTACCGCAAAGAATCAGCTAAAATTTTTTTAGATAAATTTGAAACAGTAATAAGTAATCAGTAAATAGTAATTAGTAACATTTAATTATTAATAATATGAAATTTTTTAAGCCAAAAATTGAATGGCACTATAAAAAGTATTTATTAATTGCCAATGACATCACTAATGCTTTTTTAAACAAGGAAAAGAGGCGGGAAGACAGACGAGTGAAAAAATTAACAATTGCTTTAATAATTTTAGCGGCGGTTTTAATCGCTTCGCTGGCGTTCAATGTTTATTTCGTAACCGGAGCGTAGAAAATTGCAGATTTTAGATTTAAGATTTTAGATTAATATGAACAAAAAAATAAGAACTAGGGTGGCGCCAAGCCCTACCGGAATTATCCATATCGGCAATTTGCGGACCGCGCTTTATAACTATCTTTTCGCTCAGCAGAGCGGCGGGGAGTTTTTATTGCGGATTGAGGACACCGACCGGGAGCGGTTCGTCGAAGGCGCCACGGAGAAAGTTTTTGCCATATTAAAATGGGCCGGACTCGTTTGGAAAAACAAGAAGCCGATAGTGCAATCGGAAAGGTTAGAAATTTACCAAAAATACGCCCGGCAATTAGTTGGCGAGGATAAAGCGTATTATTGTTTTTGCACGCCGGAACTATTAGCAAAAATGCGGGAAGAACAGCAAGAGAAAAAATTACCACCTAAATACGATAGACGCTGCCGTGAATTATCGGAAACAGAAATTAAACAGAAATTAAACAGAAATTTACCATACGTAATTAGGTTAAAAGTGCCCGAAAATGAAGTTGTTGAATTTAATGATTTAGTGTATGGAAAAATAAAATATAATTCTTCAGAAATTGATGATCAAGTTTTAATAAAGTCAGACGGATTTCCGACTTATCATTTAGCAGTTGTGATTGACGACCATGAAATGGAAATAACGCATGTAATGCGCGGTGAAGATTGGCTGCCATCAACGCCAAAGCATGTGTTGTTATACAAAGCATTTAATTGGGAAATGCCCGAGTTTATACATTTGCCAAATATTTTAGGTGAAAATAAAAAGAAATTAAGCAAACGGACCGGCGATGTGTCAGCGGAAAGTTTTAAAGAATGGGGTTATCTGCCAGAAGCATTGATAAATTATTTGGCGTTGTTGGGCTGGAATCCGGGAACTGAACAAGAAATTTTTAGTTTGCAAGAATTGATAAAAAGTTTTGATATTAAAAAAATTCATAAAGCGGGCGCAATTTTTGACATTAAGAAATTAGATAATATTAACGGTATTTATATTAGAAAGTTGAAAGTTAAAAAGTTAGAAAGTTTATGCCGTCCGTATTTAGAGAAGGTATATGATTTGAAAAAGTTTGATGATAAATATATTGAGGCAGTTGTAAAGCTGGAACAAGAACGATTAAAAAAATTATCAGACATAGTTGAAAATACAAAGTTATTTTTTGTTGATGAATTAGATTATGAGGCGGAGTTGTTAGTTTGGAAAAAGTCTAATAAAACAATAATTAAAAATAATTTAACAATAATTTTACAAAAATTAAACGAGATAGATGATTGGAATAAGGATAATTTAGAAAAAGAAGTTTTAGATTTTATTGTTGCAAATAATTTAACTAACGGCGAAGTGCTGTGGCCGCTGCGGGTGGCGTTGTCCGGGCAGAAAAATAGCCCAAGTCCGTTTGAAATTATGGATGTT
This sequence comes from Patescibacteria group bacterium, assembly GCA_041652935.1. Lineage (GTDB taxonomy): Bacteria > Patescibacteriota > Patescibacteriia > Patescibacteriales > XYC2-FULL-47-12 > JBAZGH01. The sequence continues at coordinate 22,823 of JBAZGH010000006.1, forward strand.
TTGAGGAAGGAAGAGAGCATTAAAAGAATCGAAGGTGCTTTAAAGAAATTATAGCTATTACAAATTACAAATTTTATACAAATATACAAATACATATTTGTATATTCGTACTTGATTTGTAATTTGTAATGTTGTGGATAAGTACCTTGGCTAATATTAGAGAGGGGTATATACTAGAAAAAAGGAGATCTAGATAATAACTTATATTAACCCCTCACCGACTTTAAAAGTTGGACGGGCAGAAAAATATGGTTAATCCAACATTAGAACAAGATCCTAAAACTCCAGATGTGAAAGACAGCCAGGAAATAATTAATAAAGAGGGCGCCAAAGCCGCAGAGGAGATAGAAGTTGAGAATCTTGAAACTGAAGCAGACGAACGAGTAGCTGTAGAACAAGCCAGAGAAGCAGTAGTAGAAGCTGCTGAACAGCCAGTAGCCCAAGCCCCGGTTGAAGAAGAACCAACTCAAGCTGAACAAGCGCCGGCAGGTTCAAACACAGAAAAAAAATGGTATAATCCCATGACTTGGTTTTAGTAGTATTAAAATTTTAGATAACAGCATAAAAAGGCACTTCCGATAGGCATTCGGTTTTGCCTTTTATTTTTGACACTATTTAAGCTATAATGTAGAATAAATATACAGTTTATTATATATTTAAGCTAAAAATATGACTGAAAAAACAAGTGAATACAAAGATAGGATTAAAAAACTTGAATTATTAGAAAAAAATAAGATTAATCCATATCCGGCAAAAGTCAATCGAGATTTTGTAATTGGTAAAGTTTTAGAAGATTTTAAAAAATTTGAGAAATCCGGCAGAGAATTTTTTATTGTCGGAAGATTAAGGAGTTTGCGCGAGCACGGCAATTTAATTTTTTCCGACCTGCAGGATGAATCCGGAAAAATTCAACTGGCAATTAGCAAGAAAAATATTGGCGCGGATAAATTTAAATTATTTTTGCAGACAATAGATGCCAGCGATTTTATAGAGGTAAGGGGGAAGTGCTTTAAAACCCATAAAGGGCAAGATTCTTTTGAAGTTTTAGAATATAGGGTTATAAGCAAGGCGTTGCGGCCAATACCGGCCGAGCATTTTGGCTTGCAGGACGAAGAGGAAAAATTGCGCAAGCGCTATTTGGATATTTTATTAAATCCGGAGTTAAAAGAGTTAATGAAAAAGCGGGCAAAGTTTTGGGAAGTTACCAGAGACTTTATGAAAGCTAAAGGATTTTTTGAAGTAGAAACCCCGACATTGGAAATAACAACCGGCGGAGCAGAGGCGCGGCCTTTTAAAACTCATCACAATGACTTTGATATAGACGTTTATATGCGTATTTCAGTAGGGGAGTTATGGCAGAAAAAATTAATGGCAGCCGGATATGAAAAAACTTTTGAAATTGGACGAGTATTCCGCAATGAAGGTTCAAGCCCGGATCATTTGCAGGAATTCACCAATATGGAATTTTATTGGGCATATGCCAATTATGAAGACGGCATGAAATTAACTCAGGAGTTATATCAAGAAATTGCCAAAAAAGTCTTTAATACCACAAAATTTAAAACGCGCGGTTACGAATTTAATTTAGCGGGAGAGTGGGACAGAATTGATTATCGCGAAGAAGTAAAAAAGCAAACCGGAGTTGATGCAATAAAAGCAACAGAAGCAGAGATGAAAAAGAAAATAAAAGAATTAAAAATAAAACATGAGGGCGATAATAAGGAAAGATTGACTGATACTCTTTGGAAATACTGCCGGAAAAATATAGCCGGACCGGCATTTTTAATAAATCATCCAGAACTAGTATCGCCCTTGGCAAAAAGAACTGAAGGCGATGATGCATTGGCACAGAGATTCCAAATTATAATTGCTGGTTCTGAAATCGGCAATGGCTATTCAGAATTAAATAATCCAATTGATCAGCAAAAACGTTTTGAACAACAGCAAAAATTAATAGATAATGGGGATGATGAAGCAATGATGCCGGATTGGGAATTTGTAGAAATGTTAGAACATGGCATGCCGCCGACTTGCGGTTTTGGTTTTGGTGAACGATTATTCGCGTTTTTAGCGGATAAAACAGCTAGGGATGTGACACTGTTTCCGCTGGTTAAACCCAAGTCGTAAGTTCTAAGTTCTAGAAGTTGTAAGATGCAAGCAAGCTATATTATAATTTCAATTATATAAATAAATGAAAATAATTCTTTATTTTTTAACTTTACAGACTTTTAACTTTTAACTAATTGTATGCTAGACATAAAATTCATCCGTGAAAATGCAAAACAAGTAAAAGAGGCGGCGAAAAATAAGAACATCAAAGTTGATATTGATGAACTTTTAAAGCTGGACGAGGAGAGAAGGGAAGCGCGGGGAAAAATTGACGAATTACGGTCGCAGAGGAACGAACTTGCCCAGTCTGCTAAAAATGGAAAACCCAGCGCCGAGCAGATTGCCAAAGGAAAAGATTTAAAAGAAGAAATCGGGAAATTAGAGGACGGGGGGGATGGAATTGAAGAGAGGTTTAAAGAAATTTTAAGCAGGGTTCCTAATTTATGCCATCCAAATTCCCCCATAGGAAAAGACGATTCTGAGAACAAAGAAATTGAAATTATCGTTAAACCAGCAGAATTTGATTTTAAACATAAAGATCATGTGGAGATAGGGGAGAAGCTTGATATTTTGGATTTTGAAACAGCCGCTAAAGTAAGCGGCAGCGGCTTTTATTATTTTAAAAACGGTTTAGTTTGGCTTGATTTGGCGCTACAGCGCTATGCTTTGGAAAAATTAGCTGATAGGGGTTTTATCCCCATTGCTACGCCAGATTTAGCCCGTAGTTTTACTATGGACGGAACCGGATATAATCCACGCGGAAATGAAGATCAGATTTACGAAATAAAGGGAGAAGATATAGCTTTAATCGCCACAGCTGAAATTACTTTAGGCGGATATTTAGCCAACCGAATTATTAAAAAGGAAGATTTACCGATAAAATATGTTGGCTTTTCCCATTGTTTCCGGAAAGAGGCCGGCGCTTACGGAAAAGAATCAAGGGGGCTTTACAGAGTACATCAATTTAATAAAGTAGAAATGTTTATTTTTTCAACTCCGGAGCAGTCGGAAGATATGCACCGGGAAATGCTGGCAATTGAAAAAGAAATTTATAAAGAAATTGGCTTGCCATTTCGAGTTTTAGAAATTTGTACGGGAGATTTGGGGGCTCCGGCATATCGCAAGTATGATTTGGAGGCCTGGATGCCCATGAAAAATGACTGGGGAGAAATTACTAGCTGTTCAAATTGCACTGATTATCAGGCGCGCCGGCTAAATATTAAATATAAGAATAAGGAAGGAAAATTGGAATATGTCCACACCCTGAACGGGACCGCGGTCAACTCTAGCCGAATCCCCCTGGCGATTCTAGAAAATTTTCAGCAAGCCGACGGTTCAGTTAAAATTCCGAAGGCCCTGCAAAAATATATGCCGGGGAATATGAGGGTTATAAAATGAAAAGAAGATACCATAACATCCGCTCTTATTCGCCCAGAAAATACAGCAATCCCTTTTTCAGCAAAAGAAGGGCGAAGGTAAGGCGGATATCGTGGAAAGTAAAAATATTGATTTTTTTAATTGTTCTAGCAGCCGGATTTTTGGGCTGGCTTTTATTTTTCAATAGATATTTTGAAATTGAAAATGTAATTGTTGAGGGCGGACAAAGAATCGAGGACTACAAAATATATAATATAATAGGGGACCAGACCCAGGAAAATCGGTTCTTTTTTTTCAACCAAAGCAATATTTTTTCATTCAGCAAGCGGCAGGCGAAAAAAGAAATTTTAAACAATTATTTTGTTGATGATTTGAAAATAGACAAAAAATTGCCCAGGACCATAAAAGTAATTTTTTCCGAGCGCCAGCCGGCCGCGGTATGGTGCGAGGAGGAAAAATATTACTATGTGGATGAAAATTTGAATATTTTATTGCAGATAGACAGCCTGGATGTCAACGTGGGGGATTATATAATTTTGAAAAACGCAGAGCAAAAAACAGCCATTGAAAAAGGGGGCTCAGGAAAAAAAGTCGCGATAGGGGAGGAGTACTTGAAAGCATGTTTAAATTTAGCATCTGAAGCGTTAGCCAATAAAATAGAGATAGACAGGATCTGTAAAATTAATGAAAAAGAGATTACAGTAAGTTTGAATATCATCAATAACGGCCCGGAGATTTTTTTCAATATTGAAGAAGATTTAGGATTACAATTAAAAAAATTAAAGGCGTTAATTGCGGAAAAGCTGAAGGGGGAGCGGTTGCGCCAGCTTGAGTATATTGATTTGAGGTTCGGGGAAAAGGTTTACTATAAGTAGCAATTCCCCATCTGACGAATTTTTAATTTTTAAATAATACTTAATTTTTAAATCTTAAACACGACGACCACGACGCACAATCATAACATAGTTCGCGTTTTTAAAAATTAAGATTTAAGATTTATTTAAAAATTATAAAATTAAAAATTTTCTCACAGGTCCTAGGGTACTACTAATTTTTTAAATTTTAGTGTATAATATATATAATTAAAAGAAAGTTAAAAAGTTTGAAATAGGGGAGTGCTCGCGGGGGTAATACCCTACCGCTAATTTTTTAAATTTTAACAAACATCAATATGACGGGTGATGCCATGCAAAGATTTTTTCAAATTACATTTTTTATCGGAGCTATATTAGCTATTGTAATTATAATCGGATTATTTTTATTGGCGTTAAAAATAATTTTATTATTCGCGCCGGAATTGCATATAATGGGCATGACTATTGTGTAATGCATAGCGGGGGCATTTGACTACATATTATTATATGTTATAATTTTTTATAGATGATACTTCTCTTAATCTACATTATGCGAAGTTAGATATATAATTAATATTATTTATGCAAAATAGCAAAAAGACAATTATACAACACCTTCCCGCCTACTTGGATTATATGGAAATTGAGCAGGGACTTTCTCCGAAAACTTTGGAAAATTATTCGCGGTTCCTGAATAAGTTTTCCGGTTGGCTAAAGAAAAGCAATTTAAAAAATTTACGGCCGCATGAGCTTACGGCCGACCATATTTATAAATACAAAACTTTTTTAACCCGGAGAGGATCATCAGATAAACCTGCCCCACCGGCAGGCGGGTCCCCTGCCCCGCTCATGAAGACCACCCAGAATTATTACTTAATTGCTTTACGTAATTTATTAAAATATTTTACTGACAAGGATATTAACGCCTTGCCGGCTGATAAAATTAAATTATTAAGAGATAAAAGTGATAAGCAAATTAAGTTTTTAAAATTAGAACAAATTGAAACTCTTCTCTCTTCCCCTGATACTGGCAGCTTGGATGGCCTGCGCGACAAAGCAATTTTAGAAACATTATTTTCCACTGGTTTGCGGGTAGCAGAATTAACCGCCCTTGATCGTGAACAATTAAAGATTAAAAAGGGCGTAGAATATCTGGAAATATCAATAAAGGGTAAAGGTGGCCGTATTAGAACTGTATACTTCTCTTTACGCGCCGTAGAAGCCCTAAAAAGCTATTTAAACGCTCGAAATGACATGGATAAGGCCCTTTTTATATCTTATAGTAAAAATGCTCTTAAAAATGAAAATAAGCGCCTTTCAGTGCGCTCAATTGAGAATATAGTAAAAAAATATCTAAAATTAGCCGGTTTACCGGTTATGATGTCCCCCCATTCCCTGCGGCATAGTTATGCCACTGATTTACTGTCTAATGGGGTTGATTTGCGCCTGGTGCAAGAATTTTTGGGCCACCGCAATATCGCCACTACGCAGATTTATACGCATGTTACTAATAAACAACTGGGCGATGTGCATCGAAAATTTCACGGGGGAAATAGATTGAATAAAAATTAGAAATATCAATTCCAATATTTAAAGAAAATCAGGCACAGATGCAGTAGTGTGAAGCCAACTCTTTCCCTTGTCACTCATTCGATGTTGTGAGTAATGCGGGTTTAGCAAAAAAAGGCCATATACTACTTTATCTTGTACCTGATTTATCTTTATAGCATATAATTTAATTTTTGTAAAATCATTCAAAATACTTCCCTATCATCTCGTCTTCTTTTAGCAATTTTATATTTTTAGTCACTTGTTTATAGAATTTTGGAAAATGTTGGCGGACAATCCATCTTCCCCCATGCCATTGCCGATAAGGCAATTTTTGATGGTGGGCGATTTCATGCATTAGGACAGCCAGAATTGCTGAAATTTTTTTAGGCTTGCGCAGACGGGCGGTGTAAATATCTAAAGTAATCGTATTGCCGCCGATTCTAGTATGGCCCATAATATAACTTTTATTCTTCACCACCGGATTAATTCGCCGCATTATCTTTATTTCCATTTTTGGATATTTCAAAAGTTTGCAGGCATAGCCGCAGATATTTTTCACCATTATTTCATAGCTTTCATCATGTTCATTTTTTTTAATCATATAAATTAACCCGCAAATCTACAAATAAAACACAAATATACGAAATTTATGTTTGTATATTTGTATTTTATTTGTAATTTGTAGATATTTATTTTAGCCAAAGCATCAACGGCTTAATTGCGAGGATAATGAATGCGAACAGGTAGATCATTGGATCGACCGCCGCCGTTTGCGGAAAATAGCTGGCTATTAAAAGCCCCAATGCGATCATGCTTAATTTTATTAACCCCATGTCGGTCGGGGTCATTTTTTTAAGCATTTTTTGGCAAGGTGTCTTTTTTAAAAACATAAACGCCTCCTTTTATTAATTTGTTATGTAAATATTATAAATTTATGGCAGATAATTTAGCGGATTAACCGGTATACCGTTTAATCTTGTTTCAAAATGCATGTGCGGGCCGGTTGTTAAATATCCCGCGCCTTTAGTCCCGGGCATCCCCCCGGAGGCGCCGATAGCCTGTCCCTGAGCGACAAATTGGTCTACCTGTACGTCAATTCGAGAAACATGGCCATATACGGTTGAAAGACCGCCCCCATGGACAATCATTATATAGCTATAGCCATAGCCGTTATCTTTTGCCTGCGCGACATAGCCGGAGGCGGCTGCTCTAATAGTTGTTCCCTGCCCCGCCCTAATATCAATCGCCGGATGCTCAAAAACATGCTTATAAGGATAATCGGGGTCATGAAAATAAGCAGTAATAACATTTTTGGGAACCGGCCAGACAAAGCCCTTATCATCGAAGGTTAAGGCGTTCTTTCCTTCTTTTTCCAGCAACCTGGCCCTTATTGCCTGCTCCGCGGCTACGATGGCAGCGTTAGCCGCATTTTGCTCCGCTTTGGCCTGCGATAATAATTTTTGGTACTCGCTCTCAGACTGCCTGGTTTTATCAAGGATGTACTGCTTATTAACTCGCTGGTCGACAATTTCCGCTCTTTGCTCTTCCAGTTTTTCTTTTAATTCTTTCAGCTGTTCTTTTTTGCTTTCCAGATTTTTATTCTGCTCTTCCAGTTGTTGTTTTACTTCTTTAACTTCATTTAGAACATCGTTTAGGTTGCTGTTTAAATTTTTTATATATTCTATCTGGTCTAAAAATTCTGAGATTGAATTGTTAGTTAAAATAATTTCAAGCTGGCTTTT